>JAGNMT010000569.1 GCA_017991025.1 Verrucomicrobiales bacterium | reverse complement strand
ACGAGGACCGCGTATCCGAGACGCTCGGCCTCATTCTGGAAATCCTGAATCGAGCAAAGTCCACACTGTTTGCAGAGAAGCCCGAACTCATCAAAGGGAGCCGGACATTTATCCTCGACGCGAAGGCACTTAGGCATCAGGAGAAGACGGCGCTCGTAGGGGATCTCGGCGAGAGTCTCGCGCCACATCTCGTTGTTGAGACAGACGGCAGTGTAATGAAGATAAGTCTCATCGCCCTCATATCCCAGTTTCGCGAGAATCCTCCTCGCGTGCACATCCAGTTCCTCCAACGGCATCGGCGGCACCGGATTGGACTCCGCGACGTAGTTGCGAATCGTCTGGAGAAAATGATCCCGCTCCTGCTTGGTCTGCGGAATATTTTTCTTCGGCGCACGGAAACGGGTCGTGGTGACGGGAACCGGCTTGGGAACCTTGATCGTTTGAATGGTATCGACTGGGGAGGACATCTTCGGGTTTCCGACTCAAGAGGGTTAGGGCTCTGAGGCAACAGGGTTACATCCCTGACGCCGCTCGGCACTCTACTACACAGAACGGTCGCGAAAAGTATAATCGGCGCAAAGAAAATGACAATCCGTGATCAGGGCGGAAAAATCATTCAAAAACCCCCTTTCCCAGGCCGGACTTGACGTATCGGGGAAGCACGCTGAAGTAAAAGCCTCATGAATCCCGAAATCCCGGAGAACAAACGCCGCGAACTGCTGGAGTTGATCGGCCAGGGGCGTAAAATCGATGCGATCAAGATTTATCGGGAAGTCACCGGGCTCGGGCTCAAGGAGTCAAAGGACGCGGTCGAGGCCATGGGGGTCGGGCCCCGCGACCTTCTCGAGAGGGATTTAACCAATTCCCGCCCTGATCGGGAAGGGCGCACTAACGAGGTTTCCGCTTTGAGCGCGGCAGAGCAAGCCAGCGTTGTCGAGTCGCTCCGCCAGGGGCGCAAAATCGAAGCCATCAAACGCTACATGGATGCCACCGGGCTCGGGCTGAAAGAGTCCAAAGACGCCGTCGAGGCCATGCCGACATCGGGCCCCGCCCCCGAAAGCCGCCTCCCCCGCCCTCACTTTGACCCGTTCGACCAGAAGAACAGAGGGTGTTTTGGTATCGTCGCGATGCTATGCGCCGCTGTTCTTTTCGTGGTGATTATTGGTGCCTTGCGGTGACGTTGACTCAAGATTTTCTTGCAGCGGCGCAGAAAGATGGTGGTTGCAGCTTAGTGAAGGTTCCCGACCGGAACCAAACGGGAGACGAATGTCCCGCTCAAGGCACGATCAGCGCTAAATCTCCCACCTCAAGTTTCCCGAAGAGGGTTTGTGCCCCCTCCCAGGTAAGACGGATACATCCATGCGAGGCAGGGTAGCCGGGCAACTGACCCTGGTGTATCCCGAAAGCGGCAAAACTAAAGCGCTGAAAGAAGGGCATGCTTGATCCGTAGATACTGGAATTGTGGTATCGATTCTGATCACTGATAACATACTCACCGGGCGGCGTCCGATAGCCGGGTCTGCCCGTCGAACAGGGGGTCGAAAACATCGCCACTTCGTTCTCATAGTAGGTGACCCGCTGACTTGAAAGGTTTACCACCAGCTTTCGGGGCTGAACTTTCGGAACTTTGCCTATCAATGCAATTTGCTGCATCTTCACATCCTTGTACCAGGCTCCGATGATGGCAGCCATGAGATATTTTCTCGAGTAGGCATTCCCTTTCGCCCCGGCATCCATGAGTGCCTGGGCCACTTCGTGATTCTTCTGCGCGGCCGCCAGCATCATCGGCCGGATACGACTGTCGACCTCCAAATGATAGCGAAACGTCGTGCTCTCGAATTTGTCGCGAAACGCCGAGCGCGCAGGCGAGCGTTCTTCGGTTTCAGTGCTGACGCCCGCTTTGATGAGAGCAATAGCCACATCAGTCATCTGATTCGCAATGGCCCAGCCGAGGAGCGTGTGGCCGTCATTCGCTTTGACGTCTTTAACGGTGGCTCCAGCCTCAACCAGAGCGATCGCGATACTGGCGTTTCCTTCACGAACCGATTTGGAAAGCCACGACTCGCTTTCGTCAAAGCGGGCATCAGGGTTGGCCCCTCCATCGAGAAGCACGCGGGCAGCGCCATAGCGGGCGTTGGTAAGGCAATAATCCAGGGGATCCTGACCATTCGGCCCCGGCTGCCTGGGATCGGCACCGGCCTGGAGAATAAGGCGAATGAGATCGTCCTGCCCGGTGAGAAGGGCGGCCCACAGATTATCCCCGATCTTGGCTCCGGCCGCCAACAGTGTCCTCACCGCGCCCGTCGCACCTTCACGAACGGCTATGTCGAAAACCCTGTCGCTCGTCCCGGGAAGGGTAGATTCAGGGTCCGCACCGGAATTCAGAAGCAGGCTCATGAGCGGGTCGTCCCGCATCGTGTAGGATTTCGCGAGAAGAACCTGCTTATCGAGTTGCGCCCCCGCGGCTATCAGTTGATGCGAAATCGCCAGGTTTCCGTTGTTAACCGCCACGAGCAGCGGTGCCTCCATCCCGGCCCCGTTGAAAGAGGGGTCGGATCCGTTGGCAATGAGGAGGTCAACCATGTCGAGATCCTCGTTTTTCACGGCAAAAGCGAGAGGCGATAGTTTTTCCGAAGAGAGCACCTTGGTAGAAGCCCCCTGTGCCAGAAGCCGCTGAGTCACGGGCATATCCGATGCCGCAACGGCCTCGAAAAGAAGCGGCTCACCGCTCACACTGAGCACATCAGGAGTGGCCCCGGCCTTAAGAAGCGCTTCCTGAACCGGGACATCCTTCTGCGCAATCGCGAAACTGAGGGCAGTCATCTCCGCCCCGACGTTGTCCCCGGTCTTAGCGTTCACGTCGGCTTTACTCGCGAGGAACAGATCGAACTTCTCCCGATTACCCTCCTTCACCGCCTCGATGAGGAGAGGTTTACCGGAAATGCCACGAGCATTGGGATCGGCACCGGCGGCAATTAAACGCTTCATCAGCTCAAATTCTCCAAGATTGGAGGAGACGGCCAGTGCGGTGGTGGGCTGGGACCCCTTGTAATCCACTTTTACGCCTTTGTTGAGAAGATAGTCTATCATCCCTGAGTCTTTCGACTGCACCGCCGCA
>JAGNMT010000568.1 GCA_017991025.1 Verrucomicrobiales bacterium | reverse complement strand
ATCTCGGGCTGCTCGTGATCCGGGTAGTCACGGTGACGATCTTCTTTTATTATCAGCTACGGACCCAGCTGACTTTAGCGCAGAACTTCATCTGGGATGCCGGGGAATGGGACCTTATCAAACAGCTCGGCGCAAAGGGGTTGCCCATGCCTGACATGGTCGCAGCGGGTGGTATTGCGATTTTCACGATCAGCCTCCTCGGCGTCTTTCTTGGATTCTTTACCCGCATCAATGCCCTCGTCCTCACCCTGTTGACCGGATTCGTTCTTCTCACCCCCATTATCCTCTCCGCCACCCTCAATCCCCAGTCCCTCGCGCTCTATGTTGGGCTCTTCGCAGGACTCGCCTGTGGCGGCGGCGGTCGGCTTTCACTCGATTATTCGCTCGCCAATCACCGTGAAAGAAGGCGAAAGCCGGCATAAAAAGGGCCAAATCGAGCTTTCGACGAAAACTCGACGAATTTTCCCCTTGAAACAAGGGGCCGCAGCCGCGTTGATCACGGATGCCTTCATTTGAAGATCTAGGATTGTCTGGTCCGGTGCTCCGTGCCATCGCGAGGACCGGTTACACCGAGCCCACCCCCATTCAGGCTCAAGCCATTCCGGAGGCGTTGCAAGGTCGTGACATCGTCGGTGCGTCCCAAACCGGAACCGGAAAGACCGCTGCTTTCGGGCTGCCCATCATCTGTCAGATGAAGCCCTCGACTCGCGTCCAGTGCCTCGTCCTCGAACCGACCCGCGAACTCGCGGCTCAGGTCGAAGACCAGATGAACGTCTTCTCCTACTACAAGCCGCTCAATGTCGTGCTCCTTCACGGCGGCGTCGGCTACGGTCACCAGATCGAAGCGCTCGAGGGCAAACCCGATGTCATCATTGCCACCCCTGGCCGCCTCCTCGATCACATGGAGAAGGGCAATCTCGACCTCAGTGACGTGAAGTTTCTCGTCCTTGATGAGGTGGACCGCATGCTGGACATGGGATTTCTTCCCGATGTGAAACGCATCATCGATCGCTGTCCCTCCGGACGACAGACCCTATTCTTCTCCGCGACCATGCCGGGCGCGATCCAGACACTCGCCAACTGGGCGCTGAAAGAGCCGGTCGAAGTCGAGATCGGGGAGCGCCGCTCTCCTGCCGAAGGCGTTTGCCACGCCTTTTACCCGGTCGGAATGGACCAGCGCGACGAGCTCATCATCGCCCTGATCGAGAAGACCGGCTTCGAAAGCATGATGATTTTCACGAGGACAAAGAAAGAGGCCGATACGCTCCTTGCCCGCATTCAGGATATCGAAGGCACCCGTCCCACCGCACTTCACTCCGACATCAAACAGAGTGACCGCACCAAGGCCCTCCAGGGCTTCCGGGACGGCACCTACAACATCATCGTCGCCACTGACATCGCCGCCCGCGGACTCGACATCTCGGGCGTCACTCACGTCATCAACTACCGCGTCCCTGAAAACCCCGAGGACTACGTTCACCGCATCGGCCGAACCGGCCGGGCGCAACAGGAGGGCGACGCCTTCACCATTCTCACCGCCGACGAATTGGAAAATGCCCGGTCCGTCGAGCATTACATCGAGCAGAAGATCGAGCGTCGCAAGCTTGAGGGCTTCAACTACAACTACACCGCTCTTCTCGAAGATAAGGCAACGCCCCTTCGAAAAAAACGTCCGCCGGCACCAAAACGCCGCAAACGCTAAAAGGTGAGTTGCCGCATCCATTGCTCGCGCCATGAAATACGCGATTTGTAACGAGACGTTTCAGGACTGGCCTTTTCCCAGAGCGTTTGCCTACGCCGCCGGACTGGGTTACACCGGGATAGAAATCGCTCCTTTCACCCTCGGCGGTCCCGTCGCCGCATTCGACGCAGAGAAACGCGAGACCCTAAAGGGACAAATCGCCGAGGCGGGCCTCGAATGTGTCGGCCTGCACTGGCTCCTCGCCAAAACAGAAGGATTTTACCTCACCACTCCGGATGAAGCGGTAAGACACCGCACTGGCGACTACCTCGCCGAACTGGCAAAACTCTGCCGCGACCTCGACGGCACCATCATGGTCCTCGGGTCACCGGTGCAGCGCAATCTCCTCCCCGGTGTCTCGCACGAACAGGCCATGTCCTTCGCTGCCGATACGATTCGCCGCGCCATGCCCGTGCTCGAGGATTGTGGCGTCACCCTCGCGCTGGAGCCTCTCGCGCCGACGGAAGGAAATTTTCTCAACACCGCCGCCCTCGGAATCGAGCTCGCCAAAATGGTCGACTCGCCGAACTGCCGCCTCCACCTCGATGTAAAAGCGATGTCGAGCGAAGCCATTCCCGTCCCTCAGATCATCCGCGAGAGCCGTGACTGGATCGCCCATTTCCACGCCAATGATCCAAATCTCCTCGGTCCCGGCATGGGTGAGGTCGTCTTCGATCCCATCTTCGGCGCGCTCAAAGAAATCGATTATCAGGGCTGGGTCTCCGTCGAAGTCTTCCGCTACGAACCGGGTATCGAGACGATCTGTGAAGAAAGTCTACGCTATATGCGCGAGGTCGAGGCCAGGGTGTGATTGTCAGGGATTTGCGGAAGGATCTGTACTTCGGACCACCCGTGTCCGCCTCACCGAAAGGTTCGGGAAAAGAGATAAACGAGGCTCAGGAGGAAAGGGTTGACGATCCGCATCCGACCCAAAGCTCACAAAAATGTGATCACTGGTCAATATTACGAGCCGGAACGATGCCGATTTTCAAAAATTCGATGTAGACTGTCGGACATACTGCCAGGCTTCAGGCACTCCATGCCGGTTCCCCGTATCGTGGTATTCCTGCATCCTGTCATCATCAAATAGCCGAACTAACCACCGATCCGGTATGGCAACACCCTTCACCTACGAAGAACTTCACGGCGAGGCCCTGCGGCCGTTTCTCAGTGACTTGGGCCGCCTCCGTATCGCGGTCTTTCGCGAATACCCCTACCTCTATGATGGCGACCTCGCCTACGAAGAGACTTATCTCGAGACCTATGTCCGGTCCGAACGCAGTTGTATTGTCCTCTTGAAATCCGGGGATCGGATCGTCGGGGCGACGACCTGTCTCCCCATGACCGACGAGTCCCCCGAGTTTCAGGCCGCCTTCACG
>JAGNMT010000061.1 GCA_017991025.1 Verrucomicrobiales bacterium | reverse complement strand
GCTGAGATGATCGACAGACTTTCCATCTTATGCCACTATCTCGCGGCGCGTCGGAACTTCACCCGCTGGCAGTCGCGCGAGGCGCTCGAGGCCTGGCAGGATGCGCAGGTTACGGACCACCTTCGCCGGGTCCTTCCAAAGTCCCGTTACTACCGCGATCTATTTGCGGGTCGGGATCTCAAGGACTGGCGGCATCTGCCGATTTCGAAAAAGGCCCCGCTGATGGCGGCCTTTGATGACTGGAACACGGCGGGGATCACGCTCGTGCAGGCGGGTGAGGTCGCCGAAGCCGCCGAACGCACGCGCGACTTTGCGCCGACGATTCGAGGATTCGCCGTGGGGATGTCCTCGGGCACGACGGGCAGTCGCGGTGTCTTTCTCGTCTCCCCGCAGGAGCGCCGGCGCTGGGCGGGAACCCTGCTCGCCCGGACGCTCCAGGGTACATTAAGAAAGACTCACCGGGCGGCGCTTTTCCTTCGGGCTGACAGCCCGCTTTATCAAACCGTCGGATCGCGGCGCTTGTCCTTTTCGTTCTTCGATCTTTTTGCGCCGTTTGAAGATCATTGGCCGCGCCTCCGTTCTCTGCGCCCGACCTTGCTTGCAGCACCCCCTTCCGCTTTGGCCCGGCTGGCCCTGGAACCGGGCGCAAACGAGCTTCTCGCCCCGCCGGGGATCCTGCTCAGCGTCGCCGATGTCCTCGACGACGCCGATCGCGCCGTCATTGAAGAAGGATTCGGGAGAAAGGTCGGACAACTCTATCAGGCGACCGAGGGATTTCTCGCGGCCACCTGCCCCTCGGGAACGCTGCACTGGAACGAGGACGCACTCGTGATCCAGAAGGAATGGATAGACCCGGAACGGACCCGCTATCACCCCGTCATCACCGATTTCCGCCGCACCACTCAGCCTATCCTGCGATTCCGCCTCGATGATGTCATCATCGAGGCAGAGCAATCCGACTGCCCCTGTGGATCGATCTTCGGGACGCTCGGCAAGATCGAAGGACGCCAGGATGACGTCTTCTTTCTGCCACCGATCAACGGGAAAAAGCCGGTGATGGTCTTTCCCGATTTCGTGCGAAGGGCGCTCATTCTCGCACTGCCGACAGGCTTTGACTACACGGTGACCCAGACCGGGCTCGACGCATGGTGTATCGAACTCGCCGATCCGACCTTTTCTCCCATAGTCACCGTTGAGATCGAGCGCCTTTGTCACGAACTTCAGGTCGACATGCCAAGCCTGACCTTTACCCTCTGGACGGCCCCCCATCCGGGCAACAAGCGCCGCCGTATCAAGCGGTCGATTCCTACCCCATGAATATTCTCCTGACAGGAACCCGCGCTCCGGCGACGCTCGATCTGGCCCGACGACTCTGGAGGGAGGGCGTGCGAGTGATCGGAGCGGACTCAATGCGCTACCCGCTCGGGCGATTTTCGAAGGCCTTCGCGGCCCACTACCGGGTGCCCTCACCCCGATTCCATCGGCGGGAGTATGGCGATGCCCTCTTGCGTATTGTCGAAGCGGAAAAGGTTGATCTCCTCTGGCCGACCTGTGAAGAAATCTTTCACGTCGCGACTTTGCATGAGGAGCTCTCGTCCCGGGTGAGGCTCTTCTGTGATCCGATCACGGTGCTGGAACCGCTGCATCACAAGCTGAAATTCGCCCTCTTCGCCGGGGAAAATGCGCCGGATTCCTGGGCTCCCGCCGACGCACCGTCCGGCCAAAAGCTGGTCTGGAAACCCTGTTATTCCCGTTTTGCGGTTCGCACCCGCCTCGATCGACCTCCCTCGACGGCAGGCTGGATGGCGCAGGAGTTCGTCGCGGGAGAGGAATTCTCCTCGTGGGCCTTATGCGTTGATGGAGAGGTGAGAGCGCTTACTTTTTATGATTGCCCGGCACGGGCCGGACGCGGGGCCGGCTGTGCTTTCGACCCGCTCTGGGACGAAAAAGCAGCGGCTTTTGTCGGGGAAATCGCCCGGTCCCTACACTTCACAGGTTCGCTCGCCTTCGACTTTATTCGATCGAACACGGGACATTTCCGCGTCATCGAGTGTAACCCCAGGCTCACAAGCGGGCTGCATGTCCTCGACGCGTCCGTGCGGCTCACGGACCTTCTGGAACGACCGGTCGAGATGCCTCCGCCGATGAACCCTGCGCAATTGCTCCTCCCGACCCTGCTCTCCACGCCCCTGGTTGCCTGGTCGTCCCCCGACGTTATTTCCACGCCCGATGACCGGAGACCAGCCCGAACCCAGGTTCTCGGCATCGCGGAACTGGCGGGAATCGCCCTGCGTCACCTCATCTCCCTGCCCGCCGCCTCGACGCGGGACATCGAATACAACGGTCAGGATGGCGACTGAAGTGACCATTTCCACGGTTCCCGATGACGAGTGGATGCGCCGGTGGTTCCATCCGTTGCTGGAGCACGGCACCACATTCTGCGCACCGAATCTGGTCACCACCCCGGTCTTTCTGCGGACCCCTAATGTAGAACTGCCTCTGAGCGTGAACGATACCGAATGGGAGAATTCGTGGATCTGCTCCCCTCTAACGCACTACGTGACCTACGCGAAAGAGGAGATAGCCCGCGCCACCGGAAAGGGCACTGCCTGGATCGCCGCGAAAATCTTG
This sequence comes from Verrucomicrobiales bacterium, assembly GCA_017991025.1. GTDB lineage: Bacteria > Verrucomicrobiota > Verrucomicrobiia > Verrucomicrobiales > DEV007 > Arctic95D-9. The sequence goes on along the minus strand of JAGNMT010000061.1, from coordinate 8,898 downwards.
AGCGGAATTGGCGCCTGGTTTCAACGAACCGAATTCAACCGGGTCGTGATGGTCAATAACTGGCTACTCTCGACCAATCCCTGGCCGAAATGGGAGGCAAAAGAACTGCCCGAAGTTCTCGAGGCCCTTATCAAGCGCTGGCCCGACCGGGCAATCATCTTTCGTTCCCTGAACCGGAAGGAAAGCGCCCCCCTCATTGACGGACTGCAGGGTGCCGGTGCCCGGCTCGTGCCAAGCCGTCAGGTCTGGTGGTATGAAGTCGATTCCAAAGCCGTGTCGCAGTCCCGTGATTTCCGCAAAGACGTCGCCATGCTGAAACGTGACGACCTCGAAGTCGTGCCGCACGAAACGATCCTGCCGTCCGACTTTGACGAGCTGACGGCCTTGTACGATCAACTCTATCTCGAGAAATATTCCCGCCACAACCCCCAGTTCACCGAAGCCTGGTTCCGCCATTTACACTCAGAAAACCTCGCCCGATTCACAGCGCTGCGTTCTGCATCGGGACGGTTTGTCGGGATCGAGGGGTGTTCTGCGATGCACGGGGTGTTGACATCCCCGATCGTGGGATATGACCTCACTGAGCCCCAATCACTCGGCCTTTACCGCCGTCTCGCAGCGCTGCCGATCCTGGAAGCCCGACGGCTGGAACTGCCGCTCAATTTGAGTGCCGGAGTCGGTCGCTATAAGGCACTCCGGGGCGGCGAAGCAGTGATGGAATACCTCGGCGTTTACGACAGGCACCTGCCCCTGAAGCGCCGCTTGCCCTGGCAGTGTATTGACTGGCTGAGCACCCGGATGCTCGCCCCCTATGTGCAACGGCACGGCCTTTGATTGCGTCAAACAGCACCCGGTGCCGGTTTCTTTTTGCGGAATCCCTGAACCCGCAGCGGTTTACCCTCGGTTTCCGCATAGAGTTTCTTGATATCGCGCAAATGATGGAGGGTCCATGGCTGATACAGACTCCGGCCATTTTTGGTGTAGACGATATCGGCGGCAATGTAGACGCAGGAGTGAAAGGCATTCATCTCCGCCGTGACGAAGACGAGGAGATCGCCAAACTTATAGTCGGCATCGACCGTATCAAAGTCACTGAGCAGACCCGAGGCGGCGAAAAACTCCTCGAGATAGAGGGGTTCGGGGCTGTAATTGAAGAAATTGAGCGCTGTCCAGTGGCAGTCAGGCAGTTGCCCTTCCATAGCCATGCTCAGATCGGGATAGGTATACAGAAGCTTGCGGGCGAGGGGCGGGAGGAGGTGAACGATATCCAGACCGGAAATTCCCGGCGTATCGATCCCGGACTGGATGAGCGGCTCGATTTGCTTCCGACGCAGGCCCAGACCGGTGGTCCAGTATTCCATGAGTGACTCGATCGGCCCGAGTTTCTTCAGATTGAGGCGAAGCACCATGGTGCGCACACGGGAGGAGTGCATCTGAAAAGTCCTGGCCTCCGCTTCCGAGGTGGCCTGGGAGATCAGAAAGGACACGTCGGCGAACATCAACAGTCCGTTGCGTTCATAGGTCATGCCCTTCATTAACTTAATGATTTCCGGCCTGAGATCGGTCCCGCTGACCCACTCGTCAACCGATCCCGAAAAGATCCGAATGGGATCCCTGATCTCGGGGTTTATCTCGAATCGCTCCAAATAAAAATACAATTTGGCGCGGGAGTCCGAACTGAGCGACGTGATGACAAAAGGGGGAGGAAAAACTGCGAAAATACCGTCTGCGGATCCACTGTTGGCAGGGTCTGAAAGCGCTGCACGAGCCTCTGCGGACATGAAAACCTCGTCGAGAAGCGCCCGAAAGATCTGCTCCTCCCCTATCGGCACCGCCCAGCGGGTCCGGGGGTTGGTCACAGGAAATGACTCGATAAGATACTGCGGAGCCTCGAGATAAAAATAATAATACTGAAGGTTTCCCCACGGGCCGCTCGCGGCATTATAGAGGACACCGGTGGACTGTGGCGAATCGGGACTCGCAGGAGAAACGCCGTCTTCCTTCTGCTTTTCATCCTGGCAGAGCGCATTAATACCGGCCGAACCGGCAACGGCTCCACTCAGGGAAAATAGTTTCCTGCGGGAAAGGGTGGAAGATTGTCTCATCACAAAGGAGGCGCGACGAATATCGCTACAACATTCCGTTTTACAATCGGAAACCGAGCTTTGCCATGGCTCCTAAAAGTTCCCTGATTGGCACTGGACGGAAAAAATGCTTTTCTGTTAGGACTTTCCGCTTCCCCCATACGATTCAAATACTGGAATCGCGCCAAATTTTACGTTTTCATTTCCGAACGGACTTGCTAGGGTCATCTTCCAGAAGTCCTGCCCCCATGAGTCACAACATTGAATCGCTCCAGAAAGAAGCCCGAATTTTTGCTCCGCCCGCGGAGTTCTCCGCCAAATCGCACGTCAAATCGATGGAGGAATATGAAACGATGCACCGTCGTTCCATCGAAAACCCTGAAGAATGGTGGAGCGGGCAGGCGGCGGCACTGAGCTGGCAGAAGCCCTGGGACACGGTTCTAGACTGGACCGAAGCCCCGTTTGCGAAGTGGTTCGTCGGCGGGAAACTCAACGCTTCGGAGAACTGCCTGGACCGCCATGTCGCGGCCGGGAGAGGCGATCAGGTGGCGATCCACTGGGTTGGCGAACCTGGTGACCGCCGTGACCTCACCTTTGCCGATCTGCTCGCCGAGACCTCACGCTTTGCCAACGCTCTGAAAACGCAGGGCATCAAGTCGGGAGACCGGGTCCTCATCTACATGCCCATGGTGCCGGAAGCGGCTATCGCGATGCTCGCCTGCGCCCGCATCGGGGCTGTCCATTCGGTGGTTTTCGGCGGATTTTCGGCGACTTCGATCAAAGACCGGCTCGAGGACTCCGAAGCCACGGCCGTCATTACCGCCGATGGCGGGTGGCGAAGGGGCAGCATCGTGCCGCTAAAGGCCAATGTTGATGAGGCACTGGCATCCCATGCGGGCGTCGAGAAGGTTTTTGTCGTAAAGCGCTGTTCGAATGAGGTCACAATGCGGGCCGGTCGAGATGTCTGGTGGCACGATGCAGTCGCCGGAGAATCCCCCGAGTGCCCGCCGGAGGGATTTGATGCGGAGCATCCGCTCTTCATCCTCTATACCTCGGGGTCGACCGGAAAACCCAAAGGGATTCTTCACACCACAGGCGGCTACCTCACGGGAACGTCTTCGACTTTCAAATACATCTTCGATCATCAGAACGGTGACGTCTACTGGTGCACTGCCGATGTGGGCTGGATCACTGGTCATAGCTACATCGTCTACGGCCCGATGGCGAACGGGGCGACCCAGGTGATGTATGAAGGAGCTCCGAACTTTCCCGACTGGGACCGGTTCTGGAATATCATCGCCGACTACAAGGTCAGTATCTTTTATACCGCCCCGACCGCGATCCGCGCCTTCATCAAAGCGGGCGATCATCATGTCGAAAAGCACGACCTTAGTTCGCTGCGCCTCCTCGGCACGGTGGGAGAACCAATCAATCCGGAAGCCTGGATGTGGTACCACCACAAAATCGGAGGCGGACGCTGTCCCATCGTCGATACCTGGTGGCAGACCGAGACCGGTGCGATCATGATCTCTCCCATTCCCGGCGCGACACCGACGACCCCGGGGACGGCAACCCGCCCGTTTTTCGGCATTGATGCGGCGATTCTGGACGAATCCGGGGTGGAGTGCGGACCAAATGAAGGCGGCAAACTCGTCATCCGGAAGCCCTGGCCCAGCATGCTGCGGACGATCTACAAAGATCCGGAACGTTACAAGGAGACCTACTGGAGCGAATACGAGGGCGTCTATCTCGCAGGGGACGGAGCGAGGACCGATGAGCATCACTATTTCTGGATCGTCGGTCGTCTCGACGACGTCCTTAACGTGTCCGGGCATCGTCTCGGCACGGCCGAGGTCGAAAGCGCCCTCGTTTCCCATCCTGCAGTGGCGGAAGCAGCGGTCGTCGGACGGCCTCATGACATTAAGGGGCAAGCCGTCGTCGCCTTCGTGACACTCAAGACCGGCATTGAGCCCAGTGATGCGCTTGCGAAGGAGCTCAAGAACCACGTCGGTCACGAGATCGGGGCGATCGCCAAGCCGGACGACATCCGGTTTACGCAGACTCTACCGAAAACACGGAGCGGAAAGATCATGCGTCGCCTCCTCAAGGAAATCGTGTCAGGCGGCGAAGTAAAGGGTGATACCTCCACCCTCGAGGACTTTAATGTTGTCGCGAGCCTGCAGAAGGAAGATTAACCCCGTTTCCCACCCGCTCCCCCGGGGAAATATTTGTCATTCTTAAGCATTCTCCTTCTTGACGAATCGACCTTGCCCTCCTAGATTCCCGACTTTCCGGCTCCACCCCGCCGGAGCGTCCGACCCCTGAATTCACACGTTATTTTACAATGCCCGAAGTAGACATCAAAAAAGGTGAGCCCATTGACCGCGCCCTCAAGCGTCTCAAAAGCAAAATGGAAACTGAGGGCATCATGGACGAAATGCGCCGTCTCCGCGCTTTTGAAACGCCCGCTCAAAAGGCCAAACGTAAAGATCGGGCGAGCGCAAAACGAAACAAAAACAAGTTCCGCTTCACACTGAGAACTTCCGCGAACGCTTCGTCGCATTCTTCTTCTGACGAAGATTGAGAGAGTCCCGGAAATCGGATTTCAGGAATCAAAGGCTGCCAGTGATGGCGGCCTTTTTTGTTGTAACAACAAAGCCCCTGAATCACCCCGCCGGTGCCACCGGCACGACGGGAACCCGGCCGGTCCCACCGCTGACGGAAGCTGTGACTTCCGGGGCAACCCATGCCTCAACCAGGTTCCCCATTTCGTAGTCTTTCAGAAAAGCCCGGGCGGCTCTAGCCACAAAATCCACCTCGTCAATGTGATGGTGAAACAGGGCAATACGCAACTCACCGTGCAGCAGAATTAGAATGCTGCCGCCATCATAACCGAAGGCCAATTGGTCCGGCGAGCGCTTCTCCTGCTCAAAGTAGTAGGCGATGTCATCCACCGTCAAAGCCACTTCCTTCACCCTTTCTTCCGAAAAAGAGGTATCCTGAAAAATAATCTCCTGCCCGCGGGAAAACACCAGGCCGAAAACCGAGCCGGCATTTCGAAGCGTCCCCAGCGCGGATGTGAGAATCGCAGGACTCATGAATTAATAAATTCGCGAACAGCGCTGATGAAATCCCGCATCGGAATGCGTCGATTGACAATGCCACCGGCAACATCGGGATTCTGCGAATCGGAATTGGGGTCAAAGCAAAAACCGGCGGTTTCTTCACCTTCGTAATAGATGGCATGGGCAACAGCGCTCATCTCGAGCTTTCCACCTAGGAGAATCGCACATTCCTGAAGGATCATGAGGTTTTCAGCAAAACGCCCTGTGTCTTCGGGCCCGGTCCGCCCCTTGGCGGAACCCCGACTGGCGCGAAAAAAGCGCAATTGCCGACTCTTGAGCGCTTCCTGAAGCGCTGCGTTCATGACTTCTCCATTTCCCTCCATTGCTACTTGTCGATTCCCCGCAAAGACAAACTGAATGTTAGCAGAGCCGCTTCGATTGTCGAATCATTACACTACCAGAGTTCAATTTGAGGTGTAGGGTGTGCCGCAACATGACCCTCGCCAATAAAATAACGATCACCCGGCTCCTTCTGATTCCCGTCTTCATCGTTTTTGCCGCCTATTACAGCAAAAGCCTGTCTGAGGGAAAAGAGGAAGTGCTTTATCGCATCGTGGCCCTGATCGTCTTTGCAATTGCCTCCCTGAGTGATGCCATCGACGGCTACATTGCCCGGAATTTTAACCAGAGTACGCCACTGGGCCGCGTTCTTGACCCCATCGCGGATAAACTCCTCCTCCTCTCCGGCGTGGTCACGCTCAGCGTCACGAACTGGAACGCCGGGCTGCCGATCTGGTTTGCGGTGCTCGCGATTGCCCGGGACATTATCATCTCCGTGGGGGTTTTTATTATCTATCTAACCGCCGGAAAGGCGAGAGTTCGCCCGATGATCACCGGGAAAATCTGCACTTTTCTACAGTTGAGTTGCGTCTGCTGGGTTTTACTCGACTTTTGGAGTATCGATTCCCGCCCCTGGCCGCTCGAAGTCCTGCTCTACCTGGCAGCCGCTTTCACCATCCTCACTGGATACCTCTACCTTAAAGACGGTATTCAACAGCTGAAAGAGTCAGGTCATACCCGTCCAGATACCGATGTCTCTTAAACGAAAACCCCAAATCGCCATCGTCGGCCGCCCGAATGTGGGCAAGTCGGCCATTTTCAACCGTCTTGCGGGACGTCGTATCGCTATTGTCTACGATGAACCCGGCGTGACACGGGACAGGCTCGCGACAGAGTGCAATCGTGCACGTATTCCCTACGAGCTGATTGATACCGGTGGAATTGGCGCTCTCCTGAATGACGGCTTCGCTAATCAGGTCAGAATCGAGGCGGACATTGCAATCGAAGCGGCGGATTTGATTCTCTTTGTGGTCGACGCACGCGACGGAGTGCATCCTATAGACCGGGAACTCGCCAACGTGCTGCGCAGCAGCGGCACCCCGGTGCTGCTGCTCGCCAACAAAGTGGATACCGAGAAGACAGACAACGATGCAGCCGAGTTTGCCGTCCTCGGTTTCGAAATTCAGCTCGACATTTCCGCTGCTCACGGGCGGAACTTTGGCGAGTTGGAGGAAGCCATATACGAGAAGCTCTCCGTTTCGTGGGATGAGCCCGTCGAACCGGGCGATCAGGATGAACTGGATAGGGAAACGGAAGCAGTCAAGATCGCCATCGTAGGGCGTCCCAACGTCGGAAAATCCTCGCTGATCAACGCCATCTTGAATGATGAGCGCAGCATCGTCTCGGATATCGCGGGGACCACCCGTGACGCGGTGGATGTGCCCTATGACCGGAACGGCACGCCCTATTTGCTGATCGATACCGCCGGGATACGGAAACAGACCCGCCGCGATACTTCGGTCGAAGTGTTCTCGGTGATGCGCTCAGAACGTTCCATTCGCCGGGCCGACATTTGTCTCCTTGTCATCGACGCCTCATCCGGAGTGACGACGCAGGATAGACGGATCGCCAAAATGGTCATCGACGAGAACAAGCCATGCATCGTCCTCCTCAACAAGTTCGACCTCTATCATCCCGACGCGAGATTTCAGGACAGGATTGATCAATTTCGTGAAGAACTGGGAGATGATCTTTTCTTCCTTCCCTATGCCCCCAAGGTAGCGATCTCGGCGAAGAATCGGGATCACCTCGGGAAAATTTTTGAAGCCGTCGAACTGGTCGTGAAGACTTCCGCAAATCCGATCTCCACCGGCGTTTTAAATCGGTTGCTCCAAAATGCGATTGAAAAAAATCAGCCCCCGGTGCGCCAGAGCAAACGACTCAAGCTTCTTTATGCCACGCAAAAGAGAGAGGATCATCCCCAGACGGTTCCGGTTCCGGAATATCTCCTCTTCGTGAATCACGCGGAATTGATGACGAGGACCTACGAACGATTTCTCGAGAACCAGATCCGCAAGGAATTCCCGATGGAGGGACTCCCCTTTGTCTTCCGGGTACGCTCGCGTATCTCGGAACGGAAGGACGGGAAGAAAACCGGGGAGGCCGAAGTGCGTCGCCCGAAAAGAAAAGTCGCAGGGAAGGTCGGAGGAAAACCGCCACGGTCGACCGATAAAGCCGGTAAACCGGTCAAGCCCGGAGCCGCCGGCAAAACCGCCAAGATCGGCCGGCGACGCCGACCGGACAAATAATCACCGCGAGCGAATCTCGTCGATCTCTTCGGGTGAAGCGGGCAACACATTCATCTTTGCCTTGTCCGGAATCTCCACCTGCGGATTCTCCTCGTAGAGATAAGACTCCATGATCATATAGACCTTGCCCTTATCGTTGGGGCGATAGGTGCGGGAACCAAAAGCGCGAGTGATTTTGATGGGCTCTTTACCCGTCTCGACTTCAAGAACAAACTGCTGCTGGCCGGAGAGACCGAACGTGGGATCCACCTTGCGCATTTCCGACTGGATCTCAACGAGAGGACGAAAGAGCTCCTGATAGGCCACTTTACCATCCTTGATATTGGGTGGGGAAACTCGCGGGACCTCCAGATCAACAAAAATATTGAGTGTCCCTCTCGGCTGATTGGCGACGAGGTCAGGATTCGCGTCAACGAGAGCTTTATTGTGCGGCACCTCGACAAACCCGTCGTTGTCGATCACCAGAATGAGCGGAGCATCCTTGACATCGAGATAAATCTCGATGTCTTTCGGCGTTACTTTCGGATTCCGGCTCTGGATGCGAAGCTTGTAACTCGTGGCATCCTTCTTCGCCTTGGCATCGCTCTGCGCGATCCGCAGGAGTTGGGCATACGGAAGCCTCGCAATATCCTTAAAACTGGCAGGTCGGCCGGAGAGCGTCTCGGGGACAGCAGGCGGCGGGGATGGCGCATCCTGAGCATTGAGACCAGTGAGGGCCCCGGCTAACAGAATTGACGCGAAAACAAAGGCTGGCAGGCTTTTCATATCGGCGTATCGGACACAAATCTACCGAACGCCGCACGGAATAGCAACTCAACTCTCCTCGGTAAAACGCTTCTCCCAAAAGAGTCGCATTCCCTCGGCGCACATGGCCGCCCCGTTAATGTCCTGATAGTGGGTCCAGACTGCCCCCGGAAGCCCCGCCCGGAATGCCTGCTCCAACTGAAATGCCTCGTAGGCAACCGCGAGGGAGGACGCGTCAAACCCGTCGAGAAGGCGCTGCCGAATGAACTCGGCATTCACTTCCACGGCATCCCGGTAGGCGAGAAGGTGCTGACAAACCTCCGGCACAGCACCAAAATGGGTCAGGAAGAGCCGTTC
>JAGNMT010000567.1 GCA_017991025.1 Verrucomicrobiales bacterium | reverse complement strand
AAGGTATTCGCGGGCGGCCTCCCCGGCTTCCGCCCGGGCCTCAGGGGTAAACTCCTTCTCTCCCGCGGTGATGGCCGACACTTTGGCACGAACCATGGCACGGTATCGGACGAGGGTCGGGAGAACGAATTTCATCCCCTCGTCACGACTCTCCGCCAGGACCGTATCGAGATAGATCCGGGCCAGTTCCGGATGATCGCGATGCCGCAGATCCATCAGTAGAAAGGCATGTTCAGTGGCAACGTCGCCGCAGCGGAAGGCGGGATTAAACTCGATGCAATCGAAGATCGCGGGCGGCTTGATGAGGCAGATGTTGCGGGCGTGAAGATCGCCATGACCATCCACCACGAGCCCCGCTTCAGCGCGACTTTTTAACAGAGGAAGAATGCGGTCGAAGTCCCGCCGCGTTCGTTCGGCCAGTGCCTCGTGCAATTCTGCCGGAAACAGTCCGCGTGTTTCTGAAAAATTAGCGAGGGCAAAGTCCCGCAGTTTTTCAGGATCGCCCGAAGCGGTGACCCGGGGCCCGCGTTCCGCGACGCCGTGAAAGGCAACCACCCGGCGCGCGATCACTTTAATCTCATCTCCCCTGACCGCATTTCCCGCCAGGAGCACATCCATCATGCGCCCTTCCGGCATGCGATGCATTTTCACCGCGTAGTCAAGGATCTCGCCGCTATCGCCGAGTTGAAGTTTGCCCGATTCACCCCTCCGCAACTCGACCACACTCTCGTAGATCTCGGGGCAGAGCCGCCGGTTCAGACGCAACTCCTCCTCGCAAAAGAACCTCCGTTTTTCAAGAGAAGAGAAATCGGCGAAGGGAAGTATGATCGCCTTTTTAAATTTGTAGGCCGAATCTCCTGAAAGGACGACGACGGAAAGGTGGGTTTGAAGAATAATGACGGAGTCCGACCGTTCCGGATAGATGGCAGGATCTTTCAGTTCCTCAATTCGTTCCGGATCCATTTCACGAAGTCGCCTTCGTCGCAACATACACCGTGCTGGCCGATTCGCGATCCTGGAGTGGATTGTAAAAGGCTACGACATGCGACTCACACGAGTCAAAGACCTCGCCCAGAGCAGCCATGAACCCGGCCTCGGGTGCATCATCGGACCAGAGGGCAAAGACTCCGCCGGGATGAAGTTTGGCCGCAAGTCGGCGGAGGCCTTCGGGACGGTAGAATTCCCCGTGTCGTTCGTGAAGGAGGTTGACCGGAGAATGATCAATATCGAGAAGGACGGCGTGAAGGCCCTTTGTGCCTTCCCCCGTTGCCAGGGCCCATTCGAAAAAGTCACGATGTAGAAAGCGGCAGCGGGGATCGGCAACCAGACCGGGACCGAGCGGGACGAGCCCTTTCTCGTGCCACTCAATGACAGGCGCGAGATAATCGATCACGACCAGAGAAGCGACACTGTCGTGCTCCAGTGCGGCCCGTGCCGTATAACCGAGCCCGAGGCCTCCGACAACCACATCAAGCGTTGCTTTTCCCGGATGAGCGACTGATGCCGCCGCGAGCCCGAGGGTGGAAAGGGCCTCCTCCACGACCGTGAAGAGACTCGACATCAGGTAGGAATCACCGAGGAGAACCTCGTGGATCTCACGATTCTCAAGCGAGAGCAGGGTGCGTTTTCGCAGGATCAAATCTCCGAGAGAGGTCTGACGATAGTCGAGTTCTTCGAAGAGTGGGGACGGAGGCATCGGGATTGAAAAAGTCGCTGGAGTCGGGCCTTCAGGCCCTGGTAGAGGAGAAGTTAGTGCGCACCGAACGAAACGGCTGAAGCCGTCACTCCAGCCGTGCTGGATACCTCTATTCCAATACCGAGAAGTCAGCGAGGGATAGATAAAGGATCACGACAAAGGCGACAATTCCAAAGCCGAGCGGTTTGGCCCATTTCCACGGAGTGAGATCCACCTCTTTGGTGTAATGATGCTCCCAGTTCTCCGCAAGAGGACGGACTTTGCTCATCACGAATTGAAAAATCATGAGCGCGGCGAAGACGATCCCCAGGAAGTGAAAGTTGGCGAAGGGCTTCACGGTCCATCCGCTGAAGGGAGGGACGAAATACCCGACAAGGAGAATGCCGCATCCGGCGAGCAGGGAAACATTGGCGGCGAGAGCACCGGCACGCTTGAAAAGAAAGCCGGCGAGCACGACCGCGAAGATGGGGATGAAATAGAGCCCGTTCATCATCTGGAGATAGCCGAAGATACTCTCCTGACCCGCGAGAAGCGGTGCGGCGACCATCGACAGAATCGCGATGATCGTACCGACGATTTTACCATTCTTGATCACTTTCTTCTCATCGACGACACCCTTTTGAAGATACTGTTTGTAAACCCCGAGCGAGAAAAGCGTCGCCGTCGAATTGAGGGCGGAATTGAAGGAACTCAGGATTGCGCCGACCATGACGGCGGCAAAGAAGCCCGTCAGCCACGAGGGCAGCACCTCGCTCACGAGGGTGCCGTAGGCGTGATCGGGCTTGAAACCCTCGCGTGCGCCGTAGAGGTGAAAGGCGATCACTCCCGGAAGGACGAGGACAAGCGGTGCCATGATTTTGAAGATCCCCGCGATGAGAACTCCGCGCTGCCCCTCCGCAAGACTGGTTGCGCCGAAGGTGCGCTGGATGATCTGCTGGTTTGTCGTCCAGTAGAAGAGATTGAGCAGAAGGACGCCGGTGAAGAGGGTCGAGAACGGAACCGAAGAGTCTTTGCTCCCGAGCGAATTGAACTTTTCCGGATGTGCTTCCTTGATTTCACTGAGTGAAGAAAGGAGTCCGCCATCGCCGACTGCTCCGAGCGCGAATACGGTGATCATGACTGATCCGACGAGAAGTCCGAATCCGTTGAGCGTATCCGAGACCGCAACGCTGCGCAGTCCACCGAAGATCGCATAGATCGAACCGACGATGCCGATGAACCATACCGTAAGCCAGAGCAGGGTCGTCTCATTCTGAATCCCTGTCAGGGTCTTCAGATCGAGGATACCCATAAGACCGGTTGCGCCCGAGTAGAGAATGATGGGCAGAAGGATGAGCGTGTAGGCGGCGATAAAAATGAACGTCGTAATCGAGCGTGTCGTCGCATCGAAGCGCTTCTCAAGAAACTCGGGGATGGTTGCAATTCCA
>JAGNMT010000060.1 GCA_017991025.1 Verrucomicrobiales bacterium | reverse complement strand
CCCGACGATTTTCCCGGGGTGACTGATCCATGCGCTTTGTCAGGGTCGCCGCCGACGTCGCACCGGGTGATGAGGCGTCTTGTGTTTCCGTAGGGAAAGGGAACCTTGTCGACGTCGACAAGGGGACCGAATTCGTGGAGTCCCATCATTTCCCACGAGCGGCAGTAGTGGTCGCCGGTCCAACCTCCATCGAGGACGTGGGAGAATCCGAAGATGTGATTTGCCGGGGTCGCGGAGGGGAGTGACTGCCAGTCCTGGTCCTGATCCCGGGGGCCGCAAAGCGCGACGACACGGTCCACCCTGGTGTGTTTGGCAAAGCGGGCCGCTGTTGTCGATCCATGGGAGGAGCCGGAGATGATGACATCCTCCCAGCGCAGGCCGGTGCCGTCGGCAGTCAGGAAATAGTCCCATTTGCCTTCGGGGTTTTCCCTGGCGAGCCATTTCACAAACTGGTAGCTGCGCTCCATCATGCCGTCCGCTTTCGGAATATCGACTTCGTCGCTGACGTCTTCACCGATGGCAGCTTCGAGCCTGACATTACCGCGAGCCTGTGGATCAATGGGCTTGTCCTGACAAACGATGCCGAACCACTTGTTGGCGTAGTGAGGCTGAATCGCGTGGAGCCCGTAGGAATTGAGGCGGCTGAAAAGTTCTCCGTTATGCCCCATCAGCCAGATCACCAGCTTTCCTCGTGGTGGCACGGAGGTATCGACCGAGGCCTTTTCGGTGTCGGCGGGTTTGCCGTCCTTCGTCTCAAAGGTGAAATCGATTTCGGGATGTTCTTTCGCTTTTGGGTCGATCTCGCTGGCACGAGCCGAGAGTTCGTAACGCTTCGGCGCAGGATCGTCGAATTTTATGGTCGATTCAGCGGCGGTTAGAGGGGGGATCGATGCCAGCGCGAAAACGAGAGAATAGGCAAAACTCGGGGATTTCATAAGTGTTGGGGAGTCGCAAAGACATTGGGCGGGGAGTGGATCGAGGCAACTGATTTTAAAAGAGCCTCAAAAACTCGTGATGGCTCTGTCCTATTGGCCCGGAAGGTGGATATCAGTTCAATCAGTTCACCGTGGGGATGGGGAACACCGGAATCGGTCGCCTCATGAGATAGTCGTCCATGACAAAGCCGCCACCAATCTCTCGACAGTCTTTACCGCAGGTCTCGAAACCGTTCTTCTGATAAAATGATATTGCCCGGTGATTGTTCCGGTTGACCCGCAATTCGAAAGAGGTGGCACCCGCCGATTCGAGGAGGGTGACGAGCAGGCCCATGGCGGCACTTCCGAAACCGCAACCTTGCGATTCGGGGAGCAGATAGCACTTGTGAAGGGAACACGGGGAACCTCTCAAAACCGGACCGATCGCGATGAAGCCGATTTTTGAACTGCCGCAGACGATCCAGAAATACTCGATGGCACCGTGACGCATTTCCTCTCTCAGAGTCGCCGGATCATACATCCGAGCGAGCATGTATCGGATCTGTGATGGAGGGATGATTCCCCTGTAGGCACGGGGCCAGATGAGGGTCGCTGTGGCATTGATTGCCTCAGCTTCGTCAGGGTGCGCCTTTAAGAGGGTGATCGGGGGTTCCTGCACCATGAATTCTCAACTGATCTTCGAGTCCATCCGTCGGATTTTAGATCAGCTGCCGTTCGTCCATCAAGTACGGGAATGAGTCAATCCACCGCCCCGTTTTAAGGCATGGAGGCAGGCGGGGAGAGATAAACGGGCATTTTCCGGTATCCTCACTCGAATTTGTCACGTATTGGTTCAACAGTGAGGGACCATTCGCATTGACATCCTTCGAAATAGAGCTTTTTTCCTCCCCAAAATATGAGCGCCGATAATTCTGACTCGAAAAGTCCTCTTGTTTCCCTTTTCGGGAATGCCTTCCTCGTTTTGGTTCCTTTGTCTTTGATCGTGATGCTGGGCATTGTCGGTATTTCGTTTATCGGAGGAATGAAGGGAGAGAAGTCCGCCGAGCCTGTCGTGGCAGCAGTTCCTGCACCATCGGCAGCGGCGCCGGCTGCTCCCGCAGCCGGAACTCCAGCGCCTGCGCCTGTGTCAAACGCCGCGCCTGCGGGTGGTGGCGGTGCCGCAGGAATTGATCCGGCTGTGATGGCCCTCGGAAAGACCACTTTTGCGATGTGTGCGGCGTGTCACGGTCCCGATGGAACCGGCTTGAAAGTCGGTCCTGCTCTGATGGCGCCGAGTATGGTCGGATCAAAGGTTCTTCTTGGCGATCCTGAAAATTCGCTTCTTGTCGTGCTCAAGGGTATCGCCAAAGAAGACATGAAATTCATGGGCATGATGGCTCCGCTCGGGGCGGCTTTGGATGATCAGAAACTTTCAGCGGTGCTGACTTATGTCCGTAATGAATGGGGTAACAGTGCCCCTGCCGTAACCGTCGAGCAGGCTGCGGCGGCGAGGAAAAAGTTTGCCGCCATTGACGCGCCTGCCGGTGTCAAACGAGCGGAGATCGAGAAGATCGTTGCCGCCCATAAATGATCGCCGCTCCGGTATAGCCGGGTTTCACTCCTTTATAACCGGTCGGAACTGATTGGTGGACGCCACATAGCGGTAACCGATCTCCTCCATTCGCTTTTCAAGCGATTCGCGTTCGAGATCGTGGGTGCGCACGAGGTCGTCGAGATCCTCACAGTCATTGCGGAGAGCGGTATTGACCAAGCCCGGCAGCAAGAGGGGATCCATGGTTTGAAACGCGGAAAGCTTCATGCGTATGACTAGGATGAGCCTACGCTTTACGAAGGAGGATCGCCTCGGTATCAAAATCGCGGTTGAGGACATCGCTGAGGATAACGACAGAATCACCGGTCTCGATGAGGTTTCGCTCTTTTAAAAACTCAAGCGCGTTGCGAATGCTGTCCTCGGGGTGGTCGGCAAATTCCATTTGGAAAGGGGTGACACCCCGGTTCATGAGCAGTGCCCGAACGACCCTGTCATCCGGACAAAAGGCAAAGATATCTGCTTTCAGCGGGCGCTGGTGGGCAGCGTAGTTCGCAAGGACGCCGCGGGCGGTGAAGATCACGAGCTTCGAGTTTTCCAGTGAGTTGGCAAGAACGACGGCGGATTTGACGGTGAATTGTTTCTCGTTATCCAGTTCGATCGCCGCAGAAAAGCCTGCACCCGGCTCGCGCTCCATCCGTTTTGCGATGCGATCGAGGATTTCGATGCACTTGACCGGGTAGTGACCGACGGAGGTTTCCCCGCTGACCATGACGGCATCGGCCTGCTCATAGACGGCATTCGCCACATCGGTGACTTCAGCCCGGGTCGGAACCGGGCTTTCGATCATGGACTCCAGCATGTGCGTCGCGACGATGACCTTGCGGCCGAGGCGGGCGCACTCCTTGACGATGGTGCGTTGCACGATGGGAAGCTCTTCGATATGCACTTCGATCCCGAGATCACCGCGTGCCACCATCACAGCGTCGGATTCCAGAATGATCCCGGCGAGGTGTTTGAGCGCTTCCTGATCTTCGATTTTGGCGATGATGCGGGCGTTGCAATCCCGCTGCTGCAATTGCTCCCTCAGGCAACTGATATGCTCCGCGTCGCGGACGAAACTGATTGCGATAAAATCAACGTCCAGTTCAGCAGCGAGCCTGATGTCGAGCATATCCTTCTCTGTCAGTGGCGGGAGATTTACGCGGATACCCGGCAAATTGATGTGGCGGCGGGAGCCCATGAGCCCGTCGGTGAGGACTTCACAGGTAAGACGGCCCTCCTCAATTTGCTTTATCCGGAAGTGGATTTCCCCGTTGTCGACGAGCATGACATCATCGACCGAGACATCCTCGTGGAGTTTGTCGTAGTTCGTCGTGATTGAGACAGGGGAGGCGGGTGTGAGTCCGGCATTCCGAAACTCTACCGTGTCTCCTTTGGTGAGCGGGATTTTACCGTCGACATCTCCGGTGCGGATTGACGGTCCCTGCAGATCGACGAGCGTTGCTACATTTGTTTGAAGTTCCGTTGCCGTTGCGCGAATCGTAGCGACCATCTCACGTGCCCAGTCGTGCGGGGCATGGCTCATGTTGAGCCGGAAAATGTGAGCCCCGGCCAGAATCAGTTCCCTGATTTTTTCGGGTGACCCGGTTGCAGGACCGAGGGTGGCAATGATCTTTGTTTTCCGTAGGGCCGTCATTGTAGGGTCACGGTGACTGCCTTCCGGAAAAAGCACTCCTTACGAGGTGAGGCCGCAGCACTTTGGACACGGATCAATTCTCACCGTTGAGGAGATACTTGAACGCAACCACGCCGAGGAGCAGAAAAAAAACAGCAACAACGATTCCGAGAAAGATAGCCATGGGGTAGAGTGTAGACACACTTTTGAAAATTGCCAATTCGAAGATGCTTCGCATTCGGGCTTCAGATCGTCACGGCACTTTTTGTGTTACCGGCGGCTTCCTTCCGGGTTTTTGACTTTCTCTCCTGAAACCAGATGATCACCCCCATGAGCATAAAAACCCCTAGAATCATCCAGGCTCCGTAGAGGGCTCCCCAGACCCCTTCGGTGAATCCGTAGCTGTGGAGACCGACGCCGAGGTTGTTTACCCCCCACCAGCTGAAGGTGACGAGCATCGCGAGAATGATACTGTTCATATGCAGGCCGATTTCCCGTATCATGCCTCCCATACGACCGTGGAGGATCACGAGTGTCCAGAGACAGATCATGAGCGCCCCGTTTTCTTTGGGGTCCCAGCCCCAGAAGCGCCCCCAGCTATAGTTTGCCCAGATCCCGCCGAGGACCGTGCCGACGAGGGAGAAGAAGAGGCAGAAACAGATCACACCGTAGTTCATACGCGTGAGGACTTGATAGAATTCCCGGTTTTGTTTGCCGCGCAGCATCCCCACAAAGCGCCCCGAGAGATACATCAGGCCGATAAGCGCCGAGACGAGGCCGGCCGCATAGCCGATGTTGATAATGGTCACGTGAGTCGCGAGCCAGAAGTTCGTATCGAGCACTGCGACGAGCTGGGTGATCGTATCGGTGGCTTCTTTCGCCTCGTACTTCATCGAAAGGAACATCCCCATGACTCCGGCGAAAACCGCGATCAGAGTGCCGATCCCGAGGCGGGTGAAATACTCGATAATGAGACCGAGGATAACCGCGATTCCGGTGATAAACAGCACGGTGTCGTAGAGATTGGTGATCGGCGGCCGCTGACGGATGATGGAACGCAGGGTGATCCCGTAAATGTCGAAAGTAAGAGCCACGAGGGCAAGTAGGCTTGCGATCAGGATCAGGGTCCGTCCGATTTTGCTACCCGGTGTAAGCCAGCTGAAGGCCATCACGACAAAGGCGAAGACGAAAAAGTAGAGTGAGTAGGAGAACCATTTCCCTCGATAGAGTGATACCTCCAATTCCGAATGAATACCCTCGCCGCGTGACTCGGCGATGCTGTCCTGAGCCGTGGAAAAGGTTTTCAACGCCTCTCTGAACTGGCTTTCGCCCTCCTTTTGCGCCTTCACCAGGGTTTGGATGCTTCCTAGTTGTTCTTTCGCCCAGGGTCGAACTGCCTTGCCCGCGAGTCCGGCGAGAAGAACGTCGCCGCCGGATACCCAGACTTCGTCGTCCTTTTGTTGAGGGGGGAAGAGATTGAGACCCCGTGCTGAGTTGGCGTGGAAAAAGAACAGTCTCAAAGCACCGGAGAACATTTTCGCCTCTTCACCTTCTCCCGGCGGTTGCCGGACGGTTTGCACCAGTTGCTCGAGCGTCATCTCCGGCATTTTCTCGAGCATCTCGACCGTATCGAGCGTCTTTGCGAGCTGGATCATCTCCGGGGGAAGGATGTTTTCGTTCACAAGCATGGCCCCCTTCCGGGCAAAACCGAACTGGCCGACGAGGAATTCAAAAGAACTGATGTTCCTACCCAATGTAAGGATCATGCCTTCGACCCGATCAAGCGCCAGTTTCGGGTCCTTCTCGCTCTTCTCAAACGTGTCCTGTTTTTCCGCATACTGGCCACCCAACTCGGCCAGTTTGGCGCGGCCCGGTGCCAGTTCGCTGTAAGAATAGCGGTCCCGCTTTGACTTCGGTGAGACACCGATCTCGACGACAGCGGCCGAGTCATCGACGATGAATACAGGTAGCTCTTTGGCAATCTCTCCCCGGAAAAGGACATCCAGAAGCCATGCCGCGTAGTGGATACTGTGCGTCTCTCCGTCCTGTGTCTGGAAGGAGACCTGTGATTTTCCGCTGAACTGAAGCAGGGTGAAACGGGCTACCGTGTAGAGCGGTTTAACCCTGCCATCCTGCTGCACGAGAATGTTTTCGAAGGTATGGACCGTCTCTTCTTCCCAGGGGACGTAGTTCTGCAAAGCGGATTTCGGAACTTCGCGGGCGGTAAGGCCTATCGGCAGAAAGGCGACGACCGCGAGAGTGAGGAGCGATTGGGGGAGCGTTTTCATGAGATTGCCGCCTGGGTGTTTTTGTTGCGGGAACGAATCGAAAAATTCACTAGCATGATCATAAAATGAATCCCCAGACCGATTCCGTTGATGATCAGCGCATAGAGTGGCCATTGATCGGCGGGGTTGTTCGCGACAGCAAACTGGGAGAACATCTCATCTCCGGGCTGAGACCCGGAGGGACCGAAGGACTCCTGGAAAAAAGTGTACCCCGCGTGGCGCATCGGCTCGTTCATTTTGATTTCAATTGCTTTGTCGGGCTCCGAGGCTTCAACCCGGGTGACGCGGCTCTCATAGTTGCGGGCCATGCTCACGCCGGGGTGGCGTTCAAAGATGAATTCATCGAGGCGGACTTCAAAGGGCACCGTCCAGGATTTTTTGACGAGAAGGGCTCCGTATAGCTGGTCGCCCACCTTGAAGGAGAATGGCATCGGCTTTTCTCTCGGGTCAAAGCGGTAGGATCCCGCCCAGAGAATCGTCTCGATCGGGGCACTACCGTCCAGTGGCCGGAATTCGATAAAACAGCCGGGCAGATTCTGTTCCGCTTCCTTGGAGGGCTTTTGGGGAGAGAGTTTAAAACCGTCGATCTCTTTGCCGGTGACCCCTGCGGCCATAGGCGCGGAAGTCGGGATGGGGGTGGCGTTTTTTGAATAGCCGTTGAGGACCACGTCAAATGGCAGGGAGTGCGCCTTGATGATACACTGCTCGTCGGATCTCACCTGGTCGAGCATCTCGGCCGGGTAGATCCAGGCCTTTTCTCCGACGCCCTCTTTGGAAAGGGGGACTATTTCGAGCTGCCATTCGCGATAGCTCTCGACCCGATTGCTCGACATGCCCGGATAGAGCGCCATAAAACCATCAGTTGAAAAAGCCCAGGTCACAAAACCGCCGACCAGGAGCATGAGCATCCCGAAATGAGAAATGAGGAGGCCGGCCCCTTTCCAACGCTTGCGTACCTTGATGAGGGCTCCCAGCGTCATATTGACGAAGAGAAGAATCATCAGGAGAAGTCCGCCGGGAAGGATGACGGGGATTGTTCCAAACAGCTTTTCGGAGAAAAAGAAGGAGTAGAAATACTTTACTTTCGCAGCGTGGAGACCGTTTTCGACCTGTCCGAGAGTACCCAGAAGGGTCGCGAGGGTCATCAAAATGAGGATGACCGTGGCCAGTTTGAATGACGTAAAGAAACGGTAGAACAGACGGGGCCAGTTTCCAGGTGACCAGTCGAGTGGAGGTTTTGCCATGGTGGGTTTTATCAGTTGAGCTTCACGTCAATGGACTGGGTAAACTGGTCAAAAGCGGCCTCGTTTTTGATCACGAGGTCTTTTGGTCCTGTCATTTTTACGAAAACCGCGCCGGCATCGGAGGCAAGGATGAGACCGAGCAGGCGATAATTGGGAAAGGTATCTGTAGACCCCATGCCAGGGGTGAAGCTGCCGTCGACCGTCATGTATCGGGCTGGCTGGCCGAAGAGGGGCTTTGTCGGGAGTGCGTCAACCTGCTCTTCCGTGAGCGGCTCCACCCCCATTTGAGCACGCCACCGATTCACATTGGCGAGGAGACCGCCCCCGGCTCCGGGGAGACGGGCGACGTAGCACTCGCCTTCGCCATTCTCGCCAAGGCTGAAATTGATGACTCGCATCGCCGAGCCCTCTTTGGCGACCCAGCCTTCCGGTGTGTCGTAAAGGAACTGCGGGCCGTTTGCATTCGACGGTGCTCCGGGCGCGCCGCCTCCTGCCGGACCCGACTTATAACGAAAGCGTTCCTTAGTTGACTCGACAATCTTGAAGTTTTTCTCGGATGCCGAGAGTTCGCGTTCGATAAGGCCGGTTGTCGTTTCACTCTTCCCGCAGCCTCCTGCGAGAAAGAGGGCGGTGAGTCCGAAAAGACTGCGAAATAGAATTCGGGAAATCATGGGAATTAGCTCAATGAGGGAATACGACAGTCGCGTTAGAAGAAGCGCTCAAAAACTACCTTGATCAAGGATGGGTGGTCGGCACGGGGGACAGAAAAACAGTTAAGCGCCCTTCTTTTCGGGGGTGGCGGGAGGCGTCGGGGCCGCAGGGGGAGTGGCGGCGGGTTTTGCTGGCACCGGAATTGCGGGCGCTGCGGTGGCGGGGGCTGGTTTCGCCGGAGCCGGAGTGGTTGCCGCGGGTTTTGCCGGCTCCGGCTTGGTTTCAGCCGGTTTTGCAGGAGCGGGTGCAGTCGTTGCGGGCTTCGCGGGTGCCGGAGCGGTCGCCGCCGGTTTTGCCGGTTCGGCCGGCTTCGCCGGTGCCGGTTTGGGGGCGACCGGTTTTGCTGGCTCAGGCTTTGTTTCGGCCGACTTTTCGGCCGAGGCTGGAACGGCGGCGGGTAAATCTGCTCCGGTGTTGATCTCCAGATTCACACTGCGTTCGAAGGCTTTCGCTTCGACGGGATCGACTTCGGTCTGCCAGAGATAGACCTTTTTCAGGCTGGGCAGCTTAGCGAAGGTCTCAAAGATGCCGTTGTCCACCTTCGTTCCGTAGAGATTGAGGTATTCGAGCTTTCCCAGGGCCCCCAGATGCTCGATTCCGGCGTCAGTGATTTTGGTGTTTTCAAGATGCAGTCTTTCGAGGCTCCGCATTTTTCCCACCGACTTCATGCCTTCATCGGTGACCTGGCTGCGGGCGAGATCAAGCCATACGATACGATCGGCGACCGGTTCAAGTAGTTTGATCTGCTCATCGCCGAAGTCCTTTGCTCCGTTAACGACATTGACCCGCAATCGATCATCCTCGGCAGAGATAGGCATGATGGAAAAGTGAAACCGCTCCGCCGCTTCGTTGATCTCGGTCATCCTTGCCGCCTTTTCCTCCGGTGCGAGCGTATCCCAGACCGATTCGTATGCGGCACCGCCGCCCTCGACGACGTCCTTGCCCGTGCTGGCATGAATGGCGGCGACCTCGATGGCGGTCTTGACGATGGCCGGATCCTCCCCGAGCTGTGCCACCGTTAGGTCAGTCCCGGCACCGGACTTGATCCAGAGACTCAACAGTTTGATTTCCGCCGGTTTAAGGGGATCTCCTTTTGTCGGCATGAACTCTTCATCGTCTTCCGGCAGCATCACCCGGACGATCATTTCCGACTTGTCGGCATCTCCAGGGACGACCGTCGGGAAGTCCGATCCTTCAGCTCCGGCGAGAAGCAGTTCGTGGGTGTCCATACGAAGCTTGCCTTTGATCTTGTTTTCGTTGTGGCACTCATTACAGGATTTTTCCAGGATGGGCACGACAAGGTCAGTGTAGACGTTCTGCTCCCCGATGGGGACCTCTGCGTTTGCCGAGCCCGGGGCTGCGGCAGTCGTTTCGGGTGCTCCGGTTTCTTTCGGGGCGCTGAGGCCGATCAACATGGCAGGCTTCAGCGCTTCCGGAGCGAATTCGGTGAGGTAGGTGGGCTCATGGACCATTGCCCCGCCAAAATGGCCGCTCGCCATGGTCACAAAGGCGGTCAGGGCGATCATAATGCTCGTGAGAAGACGCTTTCCAGTGACGCAGAGAATCAGAGAGAGCAGGGCGAATACGACCACGGCGAGGCCGAAATAGAGGTGCAGGTCCAATGCACGACCGGCAAAGCTCTCCACGCTCATGAGCAGATAGCCGACGACGGTTGCCGCGATACTGCTGAGGAATCCGAGCCACAGGACAAAGGGCATCGACTTCTGGAGATGAGAGAAAGCGGCGAAATAGGAGAGGAACTCCATCATTGCCGCCAGGAAGATGACACCGATGGGAAAATGAACGATGAGGACGTGGAAGCGCGCGATGAAGTGGAACAGACCACCAGCCCCGCCCTCCTGGTTCCGGTAAGCGAGCCAGATGCCCCCGAGAAGAGCAGCCCACACAATCCCGAGGAATACGGCGATCTTGACTTTGCCGGGAGTGGGGGCCTGATGCTTAACAAAACTACTCATGGCTGATCCTCGCGCCAAGGGTGGAAATGGTCAATCGCGTGTTAGCGTGCGAATTTTTGCGTAATGTGGCCAGTTTATTGTCCGCGAAGGGACCTTGAAAGGTCTTCTCCGATCCCGGCGTATCGTGCAAAAGACATTGCGACGGCTCTCAAATCGTCGTAAAGACCTAACCGCTTTCGGCTGACGACAACTGTTCGGATGAAGCCGGGATCGACCAACAGAGAAATGAGCGTGAACTCCGGAACTAACAAACATCTCTATTTTATGGGAATCTGCGGCACCGCCATGGGATCGGTGGCAGCGGCATTCCGCGATGCCGGCTATCGGGTGACGGGTTCCGATTCCCACGTCTACGATCCTATGAAGTCCTTTCTCGAAAGCCGCGGCATTGAGATCCTCGACGGCTACAAGGCGGAAAATCTCCCTGCCGACGTCGATATTTTTGTCATTGGTAACGCGCAAAGTCGCGGCAATCCGGAGGTGGAGGAGGTCATGCGGCGAAAACTCCACTATGTTTCTTTGCCCGAGTTGCTGAGGGATCAGATCCTGAGGGGAAAACGGAACTTTGTTGTGAGCGGCACTCACGGCAAGACAACGACGGCGTCGATTCTCACCTGGATCTTCGAATCTGCGGGGTTGAATCCCAATTTTGTGATCGGCGGCCTTCCCGGCAACCTGAAGCAGGGGGCTCGTTTCACCTCGTCCGACCTCACCGTGCTCGAGGGTGATGAATACGACTCCGCCTTCTTTGATAAGCGCTCGAAATTTATCCACTACCTTCCGGAAGTCGCGATCGTGAACAACATCGAGTTCGATCACGCGGACATCTACGAAAACCTCGCCGCGATCAAAAAATCCTTTGGTCACATGATCCGCCTCGTGCCCGGGAACGGACTGACACTCATCAACGGCGACGATCAGAATTGCCTCGATGTCTTTGCCTCTCAGGGCCACTCGCCGATGAAGCGCGTCGGCTTCGGCGAAGACTGCGAAGCGAGAATCTCTGACGTCGACTATCGGGTTGAGAGCACCGCGTTTTCCCTCGAAGGGGAGTGCTACGAGATCCTTCTCAATGGTGAGTTCAACGTGCGGAATGCGGCCATGGCCGTCACCGCCGCGAGATTTGCCGACGTTAGTCCTGCGGCGATTCGAGAGGCGCTCGCGAGCTTCAGCGGGGTCCGTCGCCGTCAGGAGGTACGGGGCGTGACCTCCCGGAATATCAC
>JAGNMT010000566.1 GCA_017991025.1 Verrucomicrobiales bacterium | reverse complement strand
CAGGTGTCTTTTCCCCTGTTTCCGACGCAAAATCCTACCACTGCCGGTCACCTTAAATCTTTTGGCGACCCCTTTTCGTGTTTTGGCTTTTCCAGCGACTCTTGCCATAGCGGGCGGATTCTAAGCGTGAATAAAAAATTTGCAATGGATTTTGGCCATGGAAACGCAATTCAGGCCTTTCGGCCTCAATTTTTTGTTTCCCCCCGAGCCCGGTTCCCGTTACCTTGCGCCATTAACGATATGAGCGACGACTCCCTACTCTCCGAAACCGAACCCGTAAAAACCCCGGACCTGGAGGAGGAAATGGCCGGAAAGCTCGCCTCAGCCAGGGCGATCATCGGGAAAGAACTGCGAAAAGTCATCATCGGACAGGATGAGGTCGTCGATCAAATGCTCATCGCCCTGCTAGCCGGGGGGCACTGTCTCGTCACCGGCGCCCCGGGGCTGGCGAAAACCCTGCTCGTGAGCACACTCGCAAAGGTCTTTGACCTTTCTTTCAACCGGATCCAGTTCACCCCCGATTTGATGCCCTCGGACATCACCGGGACTGAAATTCTGGAGGAAACCTCAACGGGACGCCGCGAGCTGGTGTTCAAGAAGGGCCCCATTTTTGCGAACTTGATCCTCGCCGACGAGATCAACCGGACACCACCGAAGACACAGGCCGCCCTGCTTGAGGCGATGCAGGAGAAACAGGTCACCGTGGCCGGACAAAGTCTCATCCTCGACAAGCCGTTTTTTGTCCTCGCAACGCAGAACCCGATCGAAATGGAAGGCACCTACCCACTGCCTGAGGCGCAGCTTGACCGTTTCATGTTTAATATCGTGATCGATTACCTGAGCGAGGACGAAGAGGTCGCGGTCGTCTCGCAGACCACGGGAGCCGGGCCGGAGGAGGTGCACGCCGTCTTTTCGGGGGCCGATCTTTTGAAATGCCACGCCGTCGTCCGCCGCGTCCCGATTGCGGAGGAAGTCGTCCGCTACGCCGTAAAACTGGCGGCCAATTCCCGCCCCGGACAACCGCATTCGAGCGCCTACATTAACGAGTGGATTAACTGGGGCGCCGGAACCCGGGCCGGACAGAGCCTCGTCCTCGGTGGCAAAACCCGGGCCCTCCTCGAAGGACGTTCCCACGTCACCTTCGACGATATCCGGGCAGTGGCGGCTCCCGTCCTGCGCCATCGTATCCTCACCAACTACCGCGCCGAAGCCGAGGGCATCACCATTGCCCAGATCATTGCCAAGCTGATTGAAATCACCTCTGAGAGGTGATTTCAGCTTTTTAGCTGTTAGCTCTTTAGCCATTAGCGCTTCTGAACTCTTTAGCAAAACAGAAAAACGGCAAAACAGCTAACAGCTAAAAAGCTATGACCACCTACATCGATCCTGCTGCCCTCATGCGAGTCAAATCGCTGGAGTTGCGGGCGCGCATGGTCATGGAAGGATTTTGGAAAGGGCTGCACCGCTCTCCCTATCATGGTTTTTCGGTGGAGTTCAGCGAGT
This sequence comes from Verrucomicrobiales bacterium, assembly GCA_017991025.1. Taxonomy (GTDB): domain Bacteria; phylum Verrucomicrobiota; class Verrucomicrobiia; order Verrucomicrobiales; family DEV007; genus Arctic95D-9. The sequence goes on along the minus strand of JAGNMT010000566.1, from coordinate 1,653 downwards.
ACCGTCCCTATGCGCACGGGGATGACCCGCGTTTCATTGACTGGAAAGTGATGGCCCGGAGCGACCGGGCCTTCATTAAGAAATTTGAGGACGAAACGAACCTGCGCGCCCACCTCCTCCTCGATCGGAGCCGCTCCATGATTTATGGGTCCGGAACTTATTCGAAGGCCGACTATGCGGCGACCTTTGCGGCGACTCTCGCCTATTTTCTGATGGGCCAGAATGATGCGGTCGGACTTACGACGTTTGACCGGCATGTCGACGAACACATCCCGGCCCGCAATCGTCCGGGTCAGTTGCGTCATCTCATGCGGCAGTTGGAAAAAGCCCCCGCTGGTGAGGGCACCGACCTCGGCGCGGCAATGAAAGGACTCCACGAACTGATCCGCAAACGCAGCCTCGTTGTTCTGATGTCCGACCTCCTCGCACCGCTCGGGGATCTTGAGAAACAGATCGGCTATTTTGCGGCGGGCGGCCACCAGATCGCCGTCTACCAGTTCCTCGACCCGCGGGAAATCGATTTTGAGTTTTCAAAGGCGACTCACTTTCGCGACAGCGAAAGCATCCGCGACCTTTTTATCGATCCGGCCGCGGCTCGACCCGACTACCTCGAGCGTTTTAATGCCCACCTCGCCGCGATTCGCCAACTCTGCGGACGACACGGCGTCAATTACCGGCTCGTCTCGACAACCGAACCTCTCGAGCAGGTCCTCTTTGAGTTTGTCACCCATCACCGGAAGTGACCAGGCTCCCCGCGACGTTCTTTCTCAGAAAAACACCCCATGCTCACCGAAGCCCAAAAGCAGAAGCTCATCACCCTCGCGAGGGAACTGATCCATCAGGAAGCTGCCCGCATTCTGATCGAGCCAATGGCGCGCAGCACCGGCTTCTGGTTCGGCGGCGGCAATGTCATCCGTGATCGTGACGGATCGATTCTCCTCTGCGGACGCTACCGCAACTACGGTGACTCCCGCACGGGCCTTCACTCGGGCGAGCGTGGGCTCGAGGCTGCCATTTTCCGGGCCGATTCGGTGAAAGGGCCCTTTGAAAAAATCGCCGCTTTTTCCAAGGCAGATCTCTCCTACCCTGACCGCCAGGTCGTCTCGATCGAGGGTGTGGCCCTGCATCTCACCGATGACGGGATCGAATTTTTTGTCTCCACGGAAAAAGATGTCCCGTACCCCGATTACATCGCCTCGCACCTCAAACCCGGAGCCGGCGTCTGGAGCATTGACCGCCTCTCCGCCGATCTCATCGCGAATCTGGCCCCGTCCAGCCTCGATGAAGTCATTCCCTGCGGCTGCGGCGAGCCAGAGCGCCTCCACTGCAAGGACCCCTGGACCTTCGACCTGCCCAACGGCGATCTCGTCCTTGGCTATTGCACCCACCCCTTCTCCTGGTCGAGTAGCGGAACCGCACTCGCACTGCGAAAAAAAGGGGCCGCCACTTACGAGACCATCACGAAAGATCTTCTCCGCCGAGGACCGGTTTGGGACATCGCCGCCGCACGCGTCACGGAGCGTCTCGCGATTCCGAAAGTCGGCGTTTTTGCCCAGGGTCCCGATCTTTCGCTCTACTTCTACGACAGTTGTGAATGCCTGCGTCAGCTCGATGAAAATCCCCGCGCCGTCTCACGTCCACGGGGATGGTCCT
>JAGNMT010000565.1 GCA_017991025.1 Verrucomicrobiales bacterium | reverse complement strand
GCAGCGGGCAGGAAAGGGGAGGCAGGACGTCTCCGTAGCTCCGGCGAACACGATACGCCATCAGCGTTATCGGCGGAATGTGCTCTTTCTGATGACCCTGTTCACGCTGATACTGGTTTTCATTGGCGCGGTCCCTCTGGGCGAGTCCTTGATGGCGATACCGTTCGCGTTCGCGCTCTACTGGTCGATCTGTTTTATCCTGGTTTCGGTGGTGCTCATGCTCGCGCTCTACGATCTGATGCGGGTGAGGCGCGATCGACAGAAAGAGGCTCAAGCAATGGCGCGGGAACTCGCGGCGGCGGCAGCGGACGTCCGTGAGTTGTTGCGAAAGGCTGAGCAGGAAGAGCGAGGTGTCGATCAAGGCTAGGAAAGCGGTTGCCGGATCGCCTTCACTGGGTTAAACCGGAGGCGATGCAAGTGAATGCCTGGTTTATCGTTATCGTCGTTTCGCTCGTGGTTCTCTGGAAGGTCGATCTTGTGGCGACCTTATTGAACCTGAAGGCTCTCGGACCGGAGATTCCGGTTGCCCTTCGGGAAGTCGTGGATCAGGACGCCTATCTGAAGTCTCAGGACTATACCCGGGCGAAAGCAGTTCTTGGCATCGGAGAGGGCGTTGTCTCTCTTCTCGTGCTTTTTCTTTTCTGGTGGCTCGGTGGCTTTGGCTGGCTTGATGAAAAGGTGCGAGCCTGCGGTTATGGTCCCATCGCCACAGGCTTGCTTTTCATTGGCACGCTGGTGGTGGGGCTCCGGCTTCTCAATCTGCCTTTCGACCTCTACGACACCTTCAGTCTCGAGGAGCGCTTCGGCTTTAACAAGACGACTCTCGCGATCTGGTTTGCCGATCTCGCCAAGGGAGCTGTGCTGGGTGCCCTCATCGGGTTACCATTGCTCGCGCTTCTGCTTTGGGTCTTTCAGACTGTGCCGATGGCCTGGCTCTGGGGATGGCTTCTGGTGACGGTGTTTTCCCTTCTTCTCGCCTATGTGGCTCCGACCTGGATCATGCCCTTGTTCAATCAATTCAAGCCGCTCGAGGATGGCAGCCTGAAACAGGCGATCCACGAAATGTCTGAGAAATGCGCATTTCCAATCAAGGAAGTCAGCGTCATGGACGGCTCGAAACGTTCTGCTAAATCGAATGCTTTTTTCACCGGCTTCGGAAACAACAAGCGCATCGCCCTCTTCGACACGCTAATCGAAAATCACACCGAGGCCGAGCTCGTCGGGGTTCTCGCACACGAGATCGGGCATTTCAAGAAGAATCACATCGTGAAGTCTCTGATTGTCGGAATCCTGACCACCGGCGCGATGTTATTTCTGCTCGGGTTGATGATAAATAACCGTTCGCTCTTCGACGCCTTCGGGGTCCGTGAAACTTCGGTTTATGTTAGTCTCGTTCTCTTCGGCATTCTCATCTCTCCCGTGAGCGAAGTGCTTTCCATTGCCGGGAACTGGATGAGCCGGAAGCACGAGTTTGAGGCTGACGCTTATGCCGCTGAGGTAACGGGTAATCCGCAGGCGATGGCCGATGCCCTGCTGAAGCTGAGCCGCGACAATCTCAGTAATCTGACGCCGCATCCGTTTTACGTTTTTCTCAACTACTCCCACCCGCCTGCTGTCGAGCGGATTGCGGCCCTCAAGGCACCCCGTTGATGCCTCATTACGGCCTTGTGAAAATCCATCCATGCGGGTAATTCAGCTTGTGTAAGCACTTTAAGGATGAAGGAATCCGTAGCCAGTTTTTCCGCAGGCAGTCCCATCCATCTCCGGCTCTCGGAGATCGTGGGGGAAAGCAATGTCTTCACCCGTCCCGAGGATCTTATTCCCTATGGATTCGACGGCACGGCCGCCTTGAAGAAGAGCGCGGTTTGTGTCGTACTGCCCCGCACCACTGCGGCGGTTGCCGGAGTGATTCGCCTCGCCGCAACGGAAAAAATACCCGTCGTGACACGCGGGTCCGGGACCGGGCTCTCGGGCGGGAGTGTTCCGGTGGAAGGAGGGATCGTGCTTTGTCTCGTCCATCTCAATCAAATCCTCGAAGTTGATCCCGCGAACCTTACGATGCTCTGTGAGTGCGGCGTTATCACGAAGGCTGTAGATGACGCGGCGACCCCGCACGGTCTCTTTTATCCGCCCGACCCGGGTTCGATGAAGATTTCCACGATAGGCGGCAATGTCGCGAACAATTCCGGAGGACTCCGGGGGCTGAAGTACGGGGTGACGCGCGATTACGTCATGGGTATCGAGGTGGTGCTGCCTTCCGGTGATGTCGCCTGGCTCGGATCGAAGTGTGTCAAAGACGTCGCGGGCTATTCGATGAAAGATCTTTTCGTCGGGTCCGAGGGCACGCTCGGTGTCATCACAAAAGTCCTTCTCAAGCTCGTGCCGCGCCCGAAGGCGCGCCGGACCCTGCTCGCTTCCTTCGACACGATGGAAGCGGCGGCGAGGACCGTTTCGAAAATAATTGAAAAACAGATCATCCCCTGCACTCTCGAGTTTCTTGATCGCAAGACCTGCGCCAGCGTCGAGGCCTATGCCAAAGTGGGGCTTCCGACCGGGGCGGCGGCGGTCGTGCTCATGGAAACCGATGGCCATCCCGCCGTGGTCGAGGAGGAAGCGCTCGCGATGGCAGCGATAGCGAGAGACAACGGCGCGATCTCGGTCGAGCAGGCGGCTGACGAGGCTCATGCGACTCGACTTGCCACGGCCCGGCGCAGTGCTTTTTCCGCCCTGGCGAGGATTCGTCCTACGACGATTCTGGAGGACGTCACGGTTCCCCGGAACCGGCTCGTCGAGATCGTCGCGTATGTTGAAGAGGTCGCCGCCAGACACCGTCTTGATATTGCGACTTTCGGACATTTCGGAGACGGGAATGTGCATCCTACGATCCTGACCGACGAGACCGACCACGAGGAGATGGAACGAGTTGAGGCGGCCCTCTCCGAGATCGTCGACAAGACCATTGCCCTCGGAGGCACGATCACTGGTGAGCACGGGGTCGGGCTCGCGAAAAAGGCCTTTCTGCCCCGCCAGTTTGATGAGGCGAGTTACGCGCTGCTGAAGCAGGTGAAACGTGCGATCGATCCTGACGGATTGCTCAATCCCGGAAAAATATTCGACCTCGACGACACCGGCGCATGAGCGGACCCACCACATCCCGCCGAC
>JAGNMT010000564.1 GCA_017991025.1 Verrucomicrobiales bacterium | reverse complement strand
CGTGATGTGCAATCACTTTCACCTCCTTGTCGAAGAGCCCGATGAGGAGGTCCGAGTGGGACTGGATCGCGATACGCTTCTCAAGCGAATGCCTGCTATCAATTTGACGGTCAACTGAGAGAACCTTAGCTTCTCGAATGAGGACTCACTTCTTTGGATGTCTCCTGGTGATGGTCCCCGGTCTGATTAATGCCGAGGACTCCCTCAAGACGACACGGGCCTATCATCGGGTCGATGCTCCCCAACTTGCGGTTTCCTTTGAACTTCCGGCTGATTGGATCACCGAAGTAAAAGAAGGGACGCTTACCTATCATCCCCCGGGGGCTGCGCCGGAAGTGGTGCTAAGTATTCAGATGATAGACAACACTGCCGGGACTTCGGATCTGGCAGCTCAGGTGGCGAAATTAAAAAGTGAAATCGGAACACTCCCTCAAATCACTTTTCTGGCCGACGAGAACAGTGACTTCGCCGGTCAACCCGGTCATCTTCTGATCGGAAGATTTCAGTCGGCCACCGGGATAACGAAGGGCATGGTTTGGCAGATCGTCGCGCGGAATCACTACTTTTACTGGATCGGAATGACCTTTCCGCCCGATAAGTGGGAGGACGGGTATGCAGTGCTGATGGATCGATTGAATACGGGATTCCAGTTCACAGCGCTTCATCCCGAGTCGGCAGAGAAGGCGGACTCTGCGGCAGCAGCATTTCTCCAGGACGTAAGGCAGGGGCAACTCGACGACGCATTCGCACGCACCTCGGCAACGTTTCATCAAGTCACCCCGCGAACGGAGTTCGGCAAGTTCGTGGAAGCCCAACCCGTCTTGAGTTCCTTTCCCTGGTTCCGCATTCTCGAGAATGTGGGAGCAACGGAACAGCGACGTCTCGCGGTTGAATTCGGAGGCGGATCCGGCGATGCCGCAGTCCCTTTTGCATTCCTTGATCTGGAGCGAAAAGGACCCGCCGACTGGTCCATTGGGACGTTCTATCTTACGGAAGGGCAACGAATTCCACCGGCCGGGGCGAAGGCGACCCGAGCTGGCTTCACCGGGATCACTGTGCAGAAGGCCGGATTTTCGGGGTCATTTCCCGAGCATTGGATCATGTTACCCGAAGAACTTCCGGAGAACATCAAGCGCATCGTTTTCCGTCCGCCGGGCGGGGGCCTCCAGCGAAGCCATCAGTCTATCATCATCACCATCGGCCGCCAGGAAGGGCCCCTTATCGAGGGATTGGACGCCTATCTTTCCTCCTTCGCGGTCTTACCGGGGTATCAACGCTCCGAAAATTATGAGAGCAAGCTGGGCGCTTTATCTGCGGCAGGAACTACCTTCCGGGGCGAAGTCGAAGATGATCGGGGTCTCCATATTACCGCGAGTGTGGTCACGGCGCTGCGTTCGCCCGGAGGGGCAGTGGCATTCATTCACGTCACTCTCGATTCCGAAAATTTTTCCACCGGCTTCGACAGGCTCGTCGCGCCGATTATCGAGGATTTTCGCTTCATCGAATAGGTCGACGCGATAGATTTTCCTGAGGAGGGGTGACGTCACATCCATACCCTGTAACCGGGTTTTCGGAATCCCGTCTCTTCCTGCAAGATACGCTCGGTCTATGACAATATGCAGAGAGCACCGACAATGATGACGGGCTTAGTTGCGAACGAGAGTAGGGTAGTTCGGTTTTTATCATGAATCGTCGGCGTCTCATCTTTATCGCTTTGCTCTCGGGCGGAGGCCTTTCGGGTCTGGTTCTGTGGATGTTTTCCCCTCGCCTCCTATTCTCGCTACTCAATTTGCTTGGCATCGTCGTTCTGGTGTTAGGCGCTCTGGCCATGGTAGTGACCCTGCGTAAGGCCAAGGCAGTGGAGCCTCTTACACTTGGCATTTCCCCCTGCATGGGAATGCTGGCTGCGGTAGTGGTCTCAATACTGATGCCAGCTTCTCCGGGAGGCTTTGCCGGTATTTTGGCCTTTGTCTTTGGCGGGATGATAGGAGCTGGCTGGGCGATGACGAACGACTTGTTCTACGAGGACGGACGCGTTTGCAGCCGCGGTAACGCCTGGCATCTACTCGTGTGGGCTCTCATGCTGGCGCTCAATCAGGGAATCTCCCTTCTCGCGGGGCGGACACCATCGGCGGGGTTTCTCCTCGCCTGGTGCGGTGCCGGACTATTGGCCGGGCAATCGGTAATCACCTTCCTCCGCTATCAGCGACTCTCTTCAACTCACGGTGCTCCCTGATTCCCTCTTCACTCTGTCATTCCTCCCAAAAACCCCGATGAAACTGGTAAACATCAAAGCCGTTCTGGTGACGCTCTCACTGGTTTCCGGTCTGCTGGTGGCCGGGGAACCGAATACATTGACTCCGGAAGAAATTGCGGACGGTTGGGTCTCACTCTTTGATGGCGAAAGTCTGACATCCTGGCGAGCCAGCGATTCGCCCGGGTCTTTTCGTGTCGAGGATGGAGTGATTGTTGCCAATGGCCCACGGTCCCACCTCTACTATATCGGCCCTGTTCCCGGAGGGGAACTCGATGACTTCGAGTTCTCTGCCGAGGTTCTAACTTTTCCGGGAGCCAACTCCGGGATCTACTTCCACACCCGTTGGCAAGAGACCGGATGGCCGAACATCGGGTATGAAGTACAAGTTAGTAACTCGGACCCTCCCGGTTCTGAGGCGGCGGGCAACACGTCCCGCAGTGGAAGCCTTTGGGGCGTTGTGAACGTGGCGGAGGCTGTTGTAGCGGACCGCGAGTGGTTTAGCCTGACGATCCGGGTCGAAGGGAAGCAGATCGTGACGGCAATTAACGGGAAAGTCATCGTCGACTATCCCGAGCCAGCCAATCCGGGACGTCCCGCAAATCTGGCAGGAAAGATCCTCTCAAAAGGGACTTTCGCGCTACAGGCAGCGGATCCCAATAGCAAAACGCTCTTTCGTTCAATCAAGGTTCGCCGTCTGAACCCTGGATCGGGATCAAAGTCAGATTCTCCTCCAGGCGTGAAAGATGAAGCACTCTTCAGCCGCAGTGCAGTCGTCGGCCGCAAATTCAGAATGGGTTGGCAGATGGATGGGGATCGAGGTGTCATCACCGCAGTGACCTTGCAGCCCGATGGTACCGTCAACGGTGCACCAAGTGAAGACGAAGCACTCTGGAAACTGAATGACTCCGGT
>JAGNMT010000563.1 GCA_017991025.1 Verrucomicrobiales bacterium | reverse complement strand
ATACGGCCTTCCGTTCCCGCGATGTGGGCGGTCTGGTCGGAGAGCACTGTCATGCCGCAGGTGAAGGTAGCGAGAGCGCCATTCGGAAATCCCAGCAGCCCGGCCGCATAGTCGTCGACTCCGAACTCGTGCCGGTGGGCGAGGCATTGAACCCTATCAGGTTCGACACCCAACAGGGTTCGGGTGAAATCGACACAATAACACCCGACGTCCATGAGCGATCCGCCTCCGGGACCGGCTTGAAAACGGGCGTCGTCCCGTGAGGCTTCGCGGCTGAAGGTGAAATTCGTGCGAATGAGCCGAATCTCCCCGATGGCCCCTTTTGCGATAGTCTCATGGATGAGCTTCGTCTGGGGATGCGCCCGATACATAAACGCCTCGATGAGCACTCTCCCTGCCGTTCCTGCCCGGTCGAACATCTCTCTGGCATCCGACTCACTCAGGGCCATGGGCTTTTCGCAAAGGACGTGTTTGCCCGCATCGAGCGCGGCGAGGGTCCACTCGTGGTGCAAGGCATTCGGTAAACTGATGTAAACGGCGTCAATGTCAGGACGGGCGAGGAGCGTTTCGTAGCCGGTCACCGCTTCACCGCCGTGTTGTTTGGTAAAGGCAGTCGCCGAGTCCGTGCTCCGCGAGGCGACGGCGGCGAGGCGGCCGCTGCGGGAGAGGGGGAGGTCGGCCGCAAAACGGCCTGCGATCATGCCCGTGCCGAGGATGCCCCACTTGAGTGTTTGAGAGGATGTCATAGCGCGCCACGATAGCACGAATTCCTTGCGTTCAATCGCAGAGTATCAGAAAGTTCCCCCTTCTATGAAAGTGCTCGTCACCGGCGGAGCCGGCTATATTGGAAGTGTCGCCGTGGACTCCCTCTTCGCCGCGGGTCACGAGGTCGCCGTGATCGATAATTTATACATGGGCCATCGAGCCGCCGTGAACCCGGGGGCCGCGTTTTTCGAGGCTGACCTTGCCGATCAAGCGGCGGTGGACAGGGTGATGGCCGCGTTTTCACCCGACTCCGTCATGCACTTCGCCGCCTATTCACTCGTGGGTGAGTCGGTCGAGAATCCGTTCAAATACCTGGGCGACAATGTCTCCAACGCGATCCACCTGATCGATTCGGCGATCCGTCACGGGGTCGAGCGATTTATCCTTTCCTCAACGGCGAATCTCTTCGACGAGCCCGAGACCATTCCGATCTCCGAGAAAGAAAAGATTGTCCCCGGGAGCCCTTATGGCGAATCCAAGTTTTTTGTCGAGCGGCTTCTTCACTGGGCACATCGCACGAAGGGACTTCGTTATGCCGCGCTGCGCTATTTTAATGCAGCGGGCTGCACCGCGGCGAAAGGCGAAGATCATGATCCCGAGACCCACCTCATTCCTCTCGTGATTCAGGTGGCGCTCGGGCAGCGGCAGAGCATTAAGATCTTCGGTGACGATTATCCGACGCCCGATGGCACCTGTGTTCGTGATTACATTCACGTCGAAGACCTCGCCTCGGCTCACATTCTCGCGCTGGAAGCCCTGAAGGAAAGAGAGGTGCTGCATTACAATCTCGGAAACGGGAACGGATTCAGTGTCAAAGAAGTCGTTGAGACCGTCCGCGAGGTGACCGGTCGTGACATCCCCGCCGAGATCACCCCGCGCCGCGCCGGAGATCCGGCGACCCTGATTGCTGACAGTCGCCTTATCAGGGAGGAATTGGGATGGAATCCGAAATACCCCGATCTCCGGTCCATCGTGCAAAGCGCCTGGGACTGGCATGTTGTGCATCCGGAGGGTTACGGAGATTGAGGGAGTGGGCGCACTCAGCTCTGTTACCGCTAACTTTGGTTCTTTACGATCTGTGCTGATCCGGTATGCTCTCCTTGGATGGAAACCGTATACATCGAGACGACGATTCCCAGCTACTTGGCAGCGCACCCAAGCAGGCAGACCGTCATGGCTCAACACCAGAAGTTTACGGATGAATGGTGGAAGTCAGAGAGATCGCGGTACCGGCTGTTCACCTCATTCCTTGTGCGGGTTGAAGCTTCCAGGGGCGATCCTGGGGCCGCATCACGCAGGATGCTTTACCTCGACCACATCCCCGATTTGGATGTTCCGCTCGAGACGGATGCTCTTTCGAAAGACCTCATCAAGCTGCTGAAAATACCGCAAAAAGCCGAGGCTGATGCGACCCACCTGGCCTTGGTGATTTTGCACCGGATCACCTACCTGCTCACCTGGAACTGCACACACCTCGCCAACCCCGTTCTTCAGAAGGAGTTGATCGATTATTGCCAATACCATCGCCTTCATATCCCCGTTATTTGCACGCCTGAGCTTCTACTATCAGCACCATGACCACTGACCCTATCGTTCAAGAAGTGAGAGACGCGAGAGCGTCTATTGCGGCCGAGTTTGGCTATGACCTTTCCAAATATCTGGTTTGGATACGCGAGCAAACACGGCTCAGAAAGGAAGCCCTCGCCAACACAAGGCAGAACAAAGACGCGGCGGGTCAACCCGTTACCCGCTCCGAGTCAAAATGACTATTGACTACCACCCTTAACACTGTTGCGGAGTAGCGCTCCCGGTAGGCGTGCCGCACCTCGACGTTCGATGAGGAATGATGAAGCGAATCCTGCCGTTGTACTTCAGTAGTTGGTGGTTGCCTGCACTTGTGTATATCTGCTTCCTCGGCGGCTTCACGATCACCGCAGTTGCAAGATGGAAGCCACTGGCCTTTGTGGCCAACGTGCTGTTTTGTACTGCGGGACTCGCGTTTTTGGGACTCATTGCCGCATCAGTCTGGAATTTGATCAAGAAGCGATGGCGCATAGGTATTATCAATGCCATTCTGATCGTCGGCTGTGGCGCGACTACCGTCTTTGCAATTGGCTTCCTTATGTTTGCGCCCATGTTCAGCCCCAGTGAAGACGGATTCGCCGACAACTTGCGGATTCCCGAAGGAATCGATATCGCTGAGCCCGACCAGGATGCAAACGGTGCCTTGAATGCGACCCTCGCCAATGGAACTGACGAACTACAGGAAATAGTGCGGAAGGCTCTGGCTGTCCCGGGCGGCGACGTGGAGGAATTTACGCCTGACATGCCTTCGCTACGAAGGGCGGCGACAGATCACGCCATGATGTTCCGCGACTATATCGAGGCCTCGCCAGATTGGCACGTGTTTATAG
>JAGNMT010000561.1 GCA_017991025.1 Verrucomicrobiales bacterium | reverse complement strand
ATCTCACAGGAAGGGAAGCGTTCTTTAAAATGGCAGATCACTTCAATCCCTGACATCCCGGGCAGGTCGATGTCGAGGACTATGGCGTCGGGGGTGGTAGGAATGGTGTCCGCGAGGGCAGTCTCGCAGTTCGCGAACGAACTCACTTCACCGAGTTCGGAGTCCCGCAGGATCTCGACGAGTGTCTCGCGGAGGCGGTGGTGGTCTTCGACGATCCAGATGTTGGGGGTCATAGGGCAGGGAGTCATGGGTCACGAGTCAATGGTCATGGGGAAATCAAGGAGCGGGGTCGCCCCCGGCCCCGTATGGGCGATCTTCGTCCTTCGTCGGGGACAGGGCCGGGGGTGACCCTGCTCGTGCGCTGCAAAGCAGCGTCCTCTTCTGGGGTGGGAAACCCCAGCCACTGGCCGCCGTTGGGTCGGTGAGAACTTGAAGTAACTGCGTCTGCCGCGAGGCGGGGGTGGGAAGCAACGGAAAGAACCAGATCGACCGTAATGACAAATGAACACGATTCGGCTTCGGCAGAAGCGACGAGCCTGCGAGCAAAGGACGAAGTCTGTCCGGCGCAAGCCGGTCAATCCCCGCGTGTAATCACGGATGCGCGGGAGATGCCTGTCCGGGTGGTTGGTGACAGTAGGTCTGGAAAAGAGGACACAAGTGAATGCAGGAGATCTGCCGGGGGAGACCGTTCGGAAGAACGCCCGGTAGAAGTCAGAGCCGCCGTAGTAGCTGAGAAGCGGGGTAATGCCCGTGGAGCCAAGGGCGGCAGGAAAGTGGAAGTTCGCAAGGACACCCATCGCGAAGACAAATCGGCGACAGTTCCGACAGCGGATAAACAAGTCGAAGAAACCCTGTGGCAACGCTGCAAGGCAGAACGCGGAGTGTGGACGGAGAACATGCTCATTGCCCTCGAAAGAGGGGTCAAAGGAAATAAGTGGTTCAGTCTGATCGACAAAGTCGCATTGGAAAGGACGCTTGGAATCGGGTGGGAAAAGGTGAAATCCAACGCAGGTGCCTGTGGCGTGGATGGCATCAGTGTAGGGCACTTCGACAAAGACAGCGATAATCGGCTGCTCGCCGTTAAAGAGCACCTCAAAGAAGGCCGCTACCAACCCAAACCGATTCGCCGGGTCTACCGAAACTGGGCAGCACTGAAACTCGACCCTTGGGAATACCAACGGTGGGGATCGTGTCGTGCAAAGCGCTGTGAAGATGGTCATTGAGCCAATCTTTGAACGCGAATTTGCATCCTCCAGCTACGGGTTCAGACCTGGACGCAGTTGTAAAGAGGCCTTGCGCGAAGTCAAGGGACTGCTGCGTGGCGGATATCTTCACGTCGTTGACGTGGACATCAAAGGCTACTTTGATAACATCCCGCATGGAAAGCTGATGGACCTGGTCCGGGAACGGATCGCCGAGGGCAAAGTGCTGGGACTTATCGAAGCGTTCCTCAAACAAGGGGTGCTGGAAGACGGGATCATCATTGATCCGGTCGCCGGCAGTCCGCAGGGAGGAATCATTAGCCCACTGTTGGCCAACATCTACCTTAATCCGCTCGATTGGATACTCAAAAGTCTCGGGCTGAAGAGTGCTCGTTATGCCGACGACATCGTCGTGCTGACGCGAGACGCTGACAGCGCGGCTGCCGCGCTGGAGCGAATCCGCGAGTGGATGAGAGGAGCCGAGTTGACCCTCCATCCGGAGAAAACGCGGATCGAAGACATGGGCAGGGAAGGGGCCAGTTTTGAGTTCCAGGGCTACCGCTTTAAGCGAGGCCGAAACGGGAAGCGCCTGAAACTGGTCCGCGATAAGAGCAAGCAGAAACTGCGAGCGACCCTGCGCCGACCGACGAAACGCAGCAACGGGCACAGTATGGAAACCATTGTGGGTAAGATCAATCCGATATTGAGAGGATGGTTTAACTATTTTCAACATGCTCATGCCAACGAGATGACCTCGATGGACGGGTGGGTGAGAATGCGCCTACGCTCAATCCTGAGGAAACGGGATGGGGGCCGCGGCAAAGGCTGGGGCCGCGGTCACCAAAGATGGCGCAACAGCTACTTTGCAAAACTCAAGCTGTTCAGTCTCGAACAAGCGAGGAAAGAAGCGATGAGTCTCCGAAAGGGAGCAAACCACTGACTGGAGAGCCGTATGCGGGAGATCCGCACGTACGGTTCGGAGGGAGGGGCGGCGCAAACCAATGCGTCGTCCCTACCCCTATCTTGTTTTTGCTACTTGAGTTTCCCTGGCGGCCGGACGGGCTTATCCCATCCTTTCTGCGAAAGGCTTTACAAACATCTTACAACTCTTTTCTACCCATTTTCGCGGTGATTCGCTACCATCCGCGGCATGAATCGAAACCCCTTTTTTCTTCTGGCCTCCCTCTTCGCTGTTCAGACCCTCGGATCTACCTGCGCCCAGGATGCCCGAACTCCCGAGCCGCGCAGCATCACCGTCACCGGTAACGCCGAGCGCAATCTGCCTGCCGACCGGGTCCGCATCTCCGTCGCGATCCGTTCGGTGCGTGAGGATCTCGCCACCGCGCGTAATGCCTCGCAGGAGGGATTTGCCGCGGTCGTGAAAGGCCTCGGGGAGATCGGGGTTGCTTCCGAGAAGATCGAACTGGAGAATCATTCGCTCGGTCGCGAGTATGAAGACGGCCCCAATGGCGAGAGGATCGCGAAGGGCTTTTTCAGCGAGCGACAGTTCATGATCGAGCTCGATGACCCGAGTCTGCTCGAGCTCGTCCACGGCAGCCTCGCCGGGAATGCCGAGGTCGCGGTGAATCAGACCAGCTTTTCGCGGAAGGACGAGATCGAGGTGCGCAAGGAGTTGCGGAAGACCGCACTTGAGGCGGCAAAGGAAAAAGCGATGGCGATGGCAGCGGTCTACGGACAGAAGATCGGGCGTCCGCTGAAGATGAGCGAGGGAGGAGGATTTAATCACGGAATGTTTACCGCGAACAACATCAGCACGCCCGTGTTCGGCGAGGCGGGTGGTCGTGTCTCGTTGAATGCGCTCGTCGAGGTGACCTTTGAATTGGTCGATTGATTGAACTCCTGTAGCTGGCCTCTGTGAGGCCGGGTTGCGCGGTCAATCTTCAAGGGTGTCCAACCCAGGGTCAGAGACCCCGGCTACAGGTCTGAAAACTATTTTCACATATTTTCCAAGAAAACTC
>JAGNMT010000562.1 GCA_017991025.1 Verrucomicrobiales bacterium | reverse complement strand
CGGGCGGGCGTTTCTACGGGATACCCGGGAATCTTATTCCATGCGTTGATTTCCCGGTCTTCGCGGTCGACCCATCACGCGGAGGGTTCAATCGCCGACTCACCCGCTCAGTTTCTATGCGACAACGGTCGTGTCGTCACCTTGCGCCCGCCCCCCGTACCGTCTTCAATCTTTCCCTGACAAAAGAGCGATATTTGGTGCCAAAAGCGGTTGACCGTCTCTCACTTTTTCGGCACAATCGCCGCAAAGGAGCCGTTTCTCCCCCTCCCTCCCCGCCCCTCCCGAAGGGCGAGTGCGGAGGGGGTGAAACGGGAATTCAACAGTCACTTATCCCATGAAAAAGCGATTCTTGTGCGCCCTTTTACTGCCCCTCCTGTGCCACCTGCCGGTCCCGGCAAAGGATGAGGTGATTCCCGCCGGAAAAGAAGTCACTGCGGTGGAATACCCCGAACTCCCTCTACCTTTCGGCGCAGGATTCTTTTATTTCGGACAGGAGCAGGAATATGTTGTTACCGGATTGACGGCGACGGCTTTCGGCTTTCCGGTTCCGGCACTCGGGTCTAATTCGATTACCCGGATCGAGAACCGGGTCGATCAATTTAATTTCAAGGGTGACTACTGGATCCTGCCGTGGCTGAATGCTCACGGTCTCATCGGAACCGCATCCGGCAGAGCGACCGCCACGATCAACCCGCTTCTGAAGGGACCTCCGTTTTTCTTAACGGATTTTGTAGTGGATTACGATGCACTCGTCTATGGCGGAGGAATAACTCTCGCGGCCGGTCTTAAAAACGTCTTCGCGACCGTGACGGCCGACTACACCTGGGGAGATGTGGATCTGCCGGATGGACCCGGCCTGACGTTGAATGATCCCAACGGGATCGAAACTCTGGTCGTCACCCCGAAGATCGGAGTACACGGGAAAAGGGGTTCCCTCTGGGCTGGAGCCTATTACCAGTTCACGCAGCATACTCAGACGGGAACCTTTATTCTTCCGGGCCCCTTACCAGTGGACTTCGCGGCGGACGTTCAGGACAAGACGCCATGGACCCCGGTGGTCGGAGGCGAATACTATTTCAACGAGCACTGGGCGCTCACCCTTGAATTCGGGTTTGGTGAAGATCGCCGTCAGGGACTCGCCGGAATGACTTATCGATTTTAGAGCCACCTCCCCAATCCCCACCGGGCACTCACGCGGGTGTGAACGGATTAGAAAAGCAGTTTCCCGGCAATTTAGAGCAGATCATGAAATCACACCCCATCCTCTCCGTCATCTACGGCATTGCCACCGCAGCCCTAGCGGGGGCTGCCTTAACCTCAGCATCCGCTGCGGACGCGGTGCCTCAAACCCGACCACTGCGCATCCTCACCTACAATATCCACTGGGCGCTGGGTATGGACGGCAAGTACGACGTCGAACGCATCGCCGAGGTGATCAAAGCGGCGAAGCCTGATCTCGTAGCGCTACAGGAAGTCGACGTCGGGGTGAAACGCTCGGGCCGGGTTCACGAGGTGCGACGCCTGGCAGAACTCACCGGGATGGCAGCCCGGTTCGGTCCGACCCAGCACTACGAGGGGGGCCTCTTCGGCAATGCCGTGCTGACCAATCTGCCGATTCTCGATGTCGAGATTCATCCCCTGCCCTACACTGAGGCCACGCCGGAATTGCAGACCTACCCGCGAGGTGCCATCGTCGTCACTGTGACGGCACCCGACGGCAAGCCGCTGCGCTTCGTGAGTACTCATTTCCAGCACAACTTACCCGAAGATCGCATCGCCGAGGCCGAGGCCATCAACGAACTGTTCGCGGCGGCGGGTGACGGTCTGCGCACCATTCTCGCCGGAGACATGAATGCGAAGCCCGATGAGGAACCCATCCGGATCCTGCTGAAACGCTGGACCAACGCCACCGATGATCCGCCCGCCCCGACCGTGCCGGTGGTCAATCCGACCTCACGGATTGACTACATTTTCTACCAACCCGCTGCGTCCTTTCGGCTCAGGGAGGCCAGCGTGATTCGCGAAGAGATGGCTTCTGATCACCTGCCCGTCTTCGCTGAATTGGAAACCACAGGAGACTGAGCTCCTTGCCACGAGCCAGGCATTCGACGACGCTGCGGAGAATCATGAATGCCGCCGCCGCAGCTCGATCCGGGAGTCCCGCCGGCAGATATTACGATGCCGCATATCTTCTGCCCGGCCTGCGCAGTATACCTGTTGAGATCGCGGCACTCGCCCCCTTGTCATCAGGTCACGGGATTTCAAATCTCTATCCAGGTGACACGGATATCGTGCGGCATCCTGCTGTTTTGCTGGCCGAGGACTTCGAGTCTCCGAAAGCTTCTTTCTCAACTGCCTTGGCAAAAACTCAATGACTAGACTATTGCCCATCCTCCTGCTTGCCAGCGCACTCAACGCTGCAGATTCCACTTTGCCTAGGGAAATCACCACGCCGTTTCCCACGATCACCAATCTCGCGGTCGAATGGCAGATCGAAGGTGATGACGATCTCGATGCTTCCTGCGAAATGAAGTTTCGCGAAGTCGGCACCACCGAATGGCGAATCGGGATGCCTCTGCGACGCGTCCCGGCAGGATCAAGTCAGAAGACCGATCCTATCATCACCTGGACCAATCGCCTCAGCGGCAGCGTCTTCGATTTGGAAGCGGGAACCGCCTACGAGATCGAACTGACGCTTCACGATCCTGATGGTGGTGAAGCGACGCGCACCGTCAAAGCCAGCACGCGGCCCGAACCCGTGGCCGCGAAGGATGCGGTGATCAAAAATGGATCGAAGGCCGATCTCAACTCGGCAAAACCCGGCGAGGTGATTCTGCTGGCCGATGGCGACTATGGTGCGGTGAAGTTCAACCGCGATGGTGAGCCGGGAAAGCCCATCGTATATCGAAGCACGAGCGGAAAGGCTATCTTCAGCGAAGTGGGTCTCACTGATCGTAAATGGGTCTATCTGGAAGGCATCACGGTGAATGGTCCGGTGCGGCTCAACAACACCGAACACTGCGTGGTGCGGCGCTGCATCATCACGGCGCAATACGGCATCAAGGCCTATAAACCCGGCATGATGAACGGCTGCATCGAGGACAATCTCATCACAGGGATCCGCCAATGGGACCCCGCCATCATGGGCGCTGATGGTGACAATGAAGGCGAGGGCATCCAA
>JAGNMT010000059.1 GCA_017991025.1 Verrucomicrobiales bacterium | reverse complement strand
GGGCGAATGTAAGCGAATTGAGGCAGTCATTCCTGATGTTTGAATCGAGTGAAGGCACCGCACAGCGCGGCAGTAAGGGCGTGCGGTTTCGGTACGATATCGTAGTCTTTACGCTTGAACATGCGGGGAAAGTGCTCCCGGGCGCGTTTCTCGATAGCAAAGGCATGGGTGCGGATTCCGTGTCGCATCCCGGTTTCGATAGCCTTGCGCACATCGTGGATGCCGTATTCACCCTCGTAGCGATCATAGTCACAGGGTCTCCCGTCGGTGAAGAGGAAGATGATCTTTCGCTCTGCCGGCTGGCGGATGAGATGTTCCTGAGCATGGCGCAGGGCGGGGCCGATGCGGGTGTATCCCTTCGCTTCGATTGCGCCGAGCCTTCCCCGGCAGACTTGCCACGGTTCGGGAAAGTCCTTGATGAGGTCGAAATCGCACCTGCGGCGCGTGTCCGAGCTGAATCCGGCAACGGCAAAACTTTCGATAAATTCATCTATAACTTCACCGGCGCAAAATAACGTTTCACGCAGGGAATCCAGAACGCGGGTATCATCGATCCATGAGTCAGTGGAGAAGCTCCGGTCCATGAGAATGAGCGCAGCCATGTCATGTCGACGTCGGCGGGGCTGGATATAGAGACGCTCGTCAGGGGTGTGGCCGGCGTGAAGGTCGATTCGTGCCCGAACGACCGCATCAATGTCCAATTCGGGACCGTGCGATTGTCGTTTTAGGCGCTCGGTCCGGGTGGCGAGAGCGGCCAGCTTTTTCCGCAAATCAAGAATCACGGCCCGGTGCTTTCGGGCAGTGTCGGTCGCCCATTCGGGAACAACCTCTCGCACGACGTTCTGGCGGACAAAGCACCAGTCAGGCTTGTGGCGTCGCTTTTTGAAGTCCCATTCGGGGTAGGGCAGACCATAGCCGGAAGCGCCATCTTCGACTTCCAGGGCGCAGTTTTCCATAACGACATCTGCGCGGTAGATGGATCGTGGGCGTTCGCGACTGCGCATGACTTGCGTCATGTTCAGCGAACGCAGCGCTTCTTCGTGCGCAGCGAGTTCGTCATCATCGTCAGTCTTCCGATCAAGGCCGGTGTATTCTTCGAGCGTTTCCGCCTTCTCGAAGGTATGAATTGGCATGTCGGCCTCCACGGGTTGATCTCCTGGATCTTCCATCGATTTCACGCCGATCTGGCCGCGCCCTTCGATTTCGGTTACTTCACCGGGGGATTCAGAGGGGTTCTCTCCGGTGGCAGACTCGTTCCCGCGCGTTCTTTCTTCCTGTCCCCCCCCGGAACATGGCTCGCCGAGGAGGCTCCAGAGATCAATGCCATTTCTCAGAGGTTGGATCGTCTCCAGCGAGGCGGGCAAGTCAGGGAACTCCGCAGTCCAGAAGGAGATCTGCTCGGAAATGGGGCGGCCCTGAAGAGGCACTCCGGTTGCCCTGAGGGCCAGTGCCCCGAGCAGTGTTTTCAGACGAAATAGCGCCTCGTTGGTGGCCACGCTGTGGGCGGCGGAGAATTCCGGCGGGAGAAAGAGGTGGCTTTCGTCGCAAAGTACCAGTTGCGGCGTTTCAATGATGGAAACGGGTCGTCCTGCCACCATGCGGGCGAGAAGAAACAGCTCCTGTCTCAGAGTATCCAGCCGTGCACGGACAGCGGTAATTTCGCGGTGGCGTGGTCGCTCGATAAATTTATAATAGAGCGACTTGAGACCCAGGAAGATGTTCTCCTCCCAATCTAATAGAGAACCCATTCCCGGTTTACAATGTCAGGTCGATCACATGGCGAATCGCTTTGAGAGCATCCACATCATCGGTGAGTGGCTCGGCGATGGCTGCGCTAGCGGCAAAGCGGGGCGGCAGGCCCTGATTGATGAGCTTGGCGGCGTCAACGAGGAGGCGGGTCGACACGGACTCAAGCAGTGTGAGTTCCGTGAGATTCCGCACTTTGGATGCGATGCCTACCAGTCTGCGGGCGATAGATTCCTCCAATCCCGTCTCACCGGTAATGATACGAGTCTCGGCATCTTCCGACGGATAACCGAAAGTATGGGCTACAAAACGCTGGCGGGTGGACGCTTTCAGCTCTCTCATGCTGCGTTGATAATTGGGATTGTAACTGACGACAAGCATGAACTCCGGCGGCGCGTGGAGGGTCTCGCCGGTCCGGTCGAGAAACAATTCGCGACGGTAATCGGTGAGCGGATGAATCACCACAATGGCGTCGGCGCGCGCTTCGGCGACTTCGTCGAGGTAGAGAATGGCACCTTCCCGCACGGCGCGTGTCACCGGGCCGTCGGTCCAGACCGTGTCGCCGCCGATGAGAAGATGACGCCCGAGCAAATCGGTGGCGGTAGTGTCCTCATTGCAGGCAACCGTGATAAGCGGCCGATTCAGCCTCGCGGCCATGTATTCGACAAATCGGGTCTTGCCGCAACCGGTCGGGCCTTTTAGCATCAGTGGAAGCCGGGCACGCCACACCTCGGAGAACAGGTCGGACTCCCGACCTGTCTCAACGTAGAAAATTTCAGACTGGCTCAAGAGACGAGCGGAGCGGAGGCTTCGATTGATGAGGCGGCTTCACCCTTTTCCATGTCACGGACTCCCGAGTGGATCGCTTCGCTATTCGGGAGCCCGAAGCGCCAAAAGTTCCAAATATAGAAGCAGATACCGAGCAGGAAGAGACCGGCTGCAAGAAGCATCCCGACAAAATGGATTTCGATCTCCTTTTGAACCGCAAGAAAGTCGAGGCCGAGGCGCCGCTCAAGATTGACCTGGGTGATTCCAGCCACGGCAAGGGCTCCGGTCATTCCTACCATACCGATATTACTGAGCCAGAACGCGTAGCCGGATGCCGCATTGTCCCAAAGTTTGCGTCCGGTCATGACAGGAAGTGCATAGGCGATCATGGCAAGGTTGATCATGGCGTATGCGCCCCAGAATGCCATATGACCGTGCATGGCGGTAACGAGAGTGCCGTGGGTCCACAGGTTCACCTGCGGCAACGTGTGGGCAAAGCCGAGAAATCCCGCACCGACAAAAGACATAATGGCGCTGCCGAGGGTCCAGTTTAACGCGGCCTTGTTCGGGTGTCGACGTCCGCCTCGTTTTGCCATGGAGAGTGCGTACATGGCCATGCCGAGAAAGGCGAGCGGTTCAAGTGCCGAGAAAATCCCGCCTACCATCAGCCAGTATCGAGGGGCCCCGATATAGTAGTAGTGGTGGCCAGTACCGAGAATTCCGGAAAGAAAGGTAAAGCCGACGATGATATAGAGCCACTTCTCAACGATCTCGCGATCCACACCGGTGAGTTTGATAAGAAGATAGCATAACATCGCTCCCATGATGAGTTCCCAGACGCCTTCGACCCAAAGATGGACAACCCACCACCGGTAAAAGGAGTCCAGCGTCTGGCTGTCGAAATCAATCATGCCCGGCAGGTAGAGCAGGGCCGCTGAGAACAAACCGAAGAACAATACAATTGAGGTCGTAGTATACCGGTTCCCCTTCCAGATAGTCATCCCGATGTTTGCTATGAAGGCCAGAACATTAACTACAACGAGGTAGTCAAGGGGGCGCGGGATTTCCAGGAACTTCCGGCCCTCCCACCAATTCACGTGATAACCGACAAGGGCGACAACTCCGACGAGGACGAAGGAGATGAGCTGAATATAGGCCAGCTTCGGCCACATCAATTCGCGGTCGGCTTCTTCAGGAACGATAAAATAGGCAGTCCCCATGAACCCTAACAGGAGCCAAAATACAAGGAGGTTCGTGTGAGTGGCGCGGGCGGTGTTGAAAGGAATCCACTCGTGAAGCCCATCCATACCGATTCTGGCGAACCCCATAATAAAGCCGTAAACGATCTGCAGAACGAGGAGAAGCATCGCGGCGGCGAAGAACCAGTAGGCGATCTTTTGTGATTGGTATTTCATGAAGTCTATTACAAAGGTTGAAAGTGGTGAAGAAGATCGGGGGACGGATTATTTCGCGGGCTCGGCGTATTGCTTGAGACTGAGGAGGAAGTCCACCATCTGTTCCACCTCCTGCGGTGAAACGATCGCAGGCACCAGTGGCGGCATCGGGGATCCGGGCTTCACCTTTTGTGGATTCGTGATCCAGTCAATCAGTTCCTGACGGGACTTCCGCTGGTATACCGTGTCCAGGACGGGCACGGGAACGATCTCGTTGGTAACGGAATTGGGCAACATCAAACCAGGAGTACCCTTGCCGAGAATCTGGTGGCAACCGGTGCAGGTCTTCTGTTCGAAAATTACGGGGAGAGTAACTTTTGCAGCGATATTGGCAGCGGTTGCTACATCGGATGCGGAAACGCTTGCCGATGACTGCTGCATGAGCTTCTTCAGTGGAGGTTCGGCAGGGAAGCCGTTTAGATCGACCCGTCCGCACCATTCCAGGAAAGCAATGACTTCATCGATCTCTTTGTCAGTGAAATCATATTTCACCATCTTCCGCTGACCCGGGAACATGAGTTCGGGATTCTTGATGAAAACGCGCAACCAGTCTTTGCCGCGGCGATCAACCACCTTCGTCAGTTCCGGGGCGTAGTAAGCCCCCTCACCGAAAAGCGTGTGGCAACCCATGCAGTTGTTCTGTTCCCAGTGGCGCTTGCCGGCACGGACTTCGGCGGTGATATTTTCCGCATTGGTTTGCCCGGGAACCTGCCTGTGGGTGTCAAAGGTCAACAGTAGAAAGATGCCGGAAAATACGGCAGTGCCTCCTAGAAAAAATGCTCTGGCTTGGGATTTTGACAGCATGAGAGAAAGAGGGTTATAGCGGTTCTCAATCCGGCTTTCGGATCTTGAAAGTGCAATGTACCGGAGATGCCGGACACTTCCTTGACTTGGGTCAAGAAAGCGGCATTTTCCGGAAAAACTTTCGCTCCGCTTATGCCTAATCCACCCGACGCGAGGAATCGTGGTCAGACCTGTCTGGAGTTTCTCGGGGCTACCCGACTCTTCGGGGGGCTGGGGATGTCCGATCTCAGGACTATCGAATCGTGCTCGGAGATGAGGTCCATTCCCAGGGGAGGTTATCTTTTTCGGGAGGGCGATCGTACGGCGGGGCTGTTCGTTGTCGGCAAAGGCGAGATGAACATACATCGTATCGACCCGACGGGACGCGAGATGGTAATCCGTATGTTCCGTGCGGGTGACTCGTTTGGGGAAGCCTTCCTCGCCGATCAACAAGCCTGTCCGGTCAGTGCGCGTGCTGAAAGCGCGTCGATGGTGGTGTTAGTGAGACGGGCCGATTTGATTCAACTCACCCGGGTACAGCCCGAGATAGCAATGCGCCTGCTGGCCTCGATGAGCCAGCATTTGAGAGGTCTTGTGGACCGGCTCGGAAGTCTCCAGCACAGCACGGTGGCGGAACGTCTCCGGGACTGGCTGTTGTCGCGGTGTGTTCTCGGGGTGGATGGCGGGCCGGTCACTATTGAACTTTCGTTGCGCAAGCACCTGCTTGCCGCAGAGATAGGTACTGTGCCTGAGACGCTTTCGCGAACGTTGTCACGATTTCGTGATCGCGGCTGGGTGCACTGCGAGGGTTCGGCAGTCACTATTCATGATCCGGCAAGCTTTGCCACAGCTGGCTTAGATTCCGTCGAGACGTGAGGCACTGTCTGGAGAATTTTTCCATACAAAGCCAGGGCATGGTTATCTTGCGTCATCCCTCTCCATGGACCGCCGCATCGTAAAATTCCCGGATATCGCCGCGGGAATTGGTGGCGTTAAAGGCTATCGCAGCGCGGGGATGGTGGTTGAAAAGCCCGGTGATCATGTAGGGTAGATCGAATCCCCACTTTAGATCTTTCCGCATGGGTTCGATCACTTCGTCGACGCATTGCAATACTGGATGCAGCCGATATCTTGTATTGTCTAGAAAACCCAGCAAAAGTTCCATCGGGCAGTTTCCGGCACCTCTTCCGAGCCCGGCCATGGTCGCGTCGAGGTAGTTCACGCCGAGAGAGGCCGCTTCGACGGTGTTTGAAAAGGCGAGTAGAAGGTTGTTGTGAGCGTGCATGCCGACCTCTTTTCCGCCGAAGGCTGCATAGTTCAAATATTTCCGGGCAAGATGAACCGTGTGGCGCGGGGTAAGCGCCCCAAAACTGTCAACGAGGTAAATCACTCCGGCCTCCGAACTGGCGAGCATCTCAAGTCCGGCGTCGAGTTCTCTCTCCTCTGCGGTCGTAACTGCCATGAGGTTGATGGTCGTTTCGTAACCCTTGTCATGAGCGTCCTGAACCATGTCGAGCGCCAGGGGAATCTGGTGGAGGTAACAGGCAACCCGAATAAGGTCAACGATACTGCTCTCTTTCTTCGGTATGTCTTCTCGATACTCGCACTTGCCGGCATCGGCCATGATGGAAATCTTGAGCGGGGTGGGATTGTCGCCGACGATTCGGCGGATATCTTCCTCGGGACAGTATTTCCAACATCCGTGTTCGCCTGTCCGGACGCCCTTGCGCGACGCCCGATAGCCAATCTCCATATAATCAATGCCCGCCGCAACGCAGGTCTCGAAGACTGATTTCACGATGACGTCGTCGAAATGATGGCTGTTCATGAGCCCCCCGTCCCTGATGGTGCAGTCGAGTACTCGAATTTCGGGGCGGGAGAAAGACTGGTCCGGACGGTATGACTCTTCCGTTGATTTAAGAAGGGGGCGTGGCGTGTTCAAAATAGAGCTTCAATGGGCTGATGGCAGAATCTGTTTCGCTGCGCCCGGCTTGACGGGCGGGCGTAGAGAATGATTCAATCTTTCTCAGGGTGTCAATTTCTCGGGGGGCGTGCGGACATCCAGCAGGAGCTCATCCACGGGGACGAGATGGCGGTATATGAATGCCTGCATCATGTCGTCAGCGGGAACGGCCTCGACGATCACCTCCTTCTCGTCAATTACGGCAAAGCCTTCTACCTTGAGTGAAACAGGCTCGTTGGTGGTGTAGGCGGGTACCGCGAGGGAAAAATCTGCGTGATCCTCCCCGGCGGGAATCGTTGCACTCTTTAAGTCGAATCCATCGGGGGCTTCTTTCAATCGCAAACCTATGGCACCATCGAATCCATCAAGACGAAGCGCGTGAACGGTTAGCCGGGCGGGCGTGCCGGGTTTGGCATTCAGGGATGCCGGAGTGACCCGCAGCGCAAAAGTGGGCACCGCCTGATTAATTTTCAATCGATAGGTGTTGGTAAAGCCGCTCCGGTTCTGAGTGTCGGAGACGCGGACAAAACACTGTCCGTTCTTTGGAAGGATGACACTGATCCGCGAGTCGGCATGGTGCGTCGTCAAACCTGAAGTCGGGTTTTCAAAATCGTCGTTAAAGGCAATCTGCTTACCATCGTCATCGAAAACGGTCAGGCTTGAGTCGACTGGCGAACCGAGTCGGCGGGCAAAAATTTCGAAAACCATCGGTTTGTTTCCGGCTCCCTTAACCCGGAAGAAGTCCACATCTCCCGGTCTTCCGATGGAACCATTGACGATGCCGGGAAGCTTGATTTCGCCCGCTACTCCAAGCCGACCGTTATCTTCGCGTTCCGACTCTTCGGGCACGGTGTCAACATGGAACGCGATTGAATTGGATGGTCCCGATTTGCCTGAAGTGAACAGACTGACAAAACCTGTCGCTTCGGGAATTGGAAATCGTCTCTTGACCTGATCCTCCAAGTTTCCGCCGTGAAAAGTCAGGTCCACCTCGGAACCGGCCCTGCCGCCTAGCGGAGAAATGCCGGTGAGGAACGGCAGTTCCCCCATAGTTACGCGATAAACAAAATCCTCCCTCCCCCGGTAGATGGAATCCCGCACCCGGAGCCGATACTCTCCATCGTTGGGAATTCGGTAGAACAGCACGGGATCGGGATCAAAACGGTAGTCGTCGGCGTAGGCCAGTTCCTTGCCCCTCGGATCGCGCAGAGAAACGACGGCCTGGAACCACCCCGGTACGGCATCGGCGAGATAAGGAATCAGATTTCTCGCCTGCAGGGAAACCACGACCTGATCACCCGCCTTCGCCTGAAAGGAGAACTCGTCTTCCTCTCCGGGCAAAATGCGACCATTCAAGGTTACGGGTAGTGCCACCGGATCAGACTTGGACCGGCGCGGCCTGACCGTGTCGTCGGAGGGTGTTAGTCCCACGAATTGCAACAAGTCAAATTTCCAGGGTTCGGGTTCAGTTATCTCTGGTTGCTGCCCTATGACAAATCGCATGGGATTGCTCAGCCCGTTAGCGGTGATGAGGCGCAGGAAGCGCATGCCGGGGATGGCGCGCTCGTCCACTGTGATCCTCATCCGGACATTTTCACCGATCTGGGTATTGAGCTGTTGTTTGGGATCATTGCGGCGGCGGTCGTATTCATAGAGCAGACTTAACTGCTTTTCGCTGACCCCGGCGGCGTCCAGCAACTCGATCACTCCCCGCCGCAGGTCGTCTGCAGGTGTTTTGATATCACCATTCAGCTCCCGGATTTCGGGCCGGACTTCGTTCAATCTGTCCCGGAAATCATCAACTACCTGAGCGGAAGGCATCTTGATATGTTCGATAACTTCAACGGTGACGCCTTCGCCCGAAACAACCCCTCCGACGGGATCATCGAGATACTGACCACCAATCAGAATCTCGAAATCCGTTCCCGCCCGCCCCCCGGCAGGGTAGAGATATCCGATGCGAGGAACGGAAAGGGAGAGCTGTGGAAGCAGCGTGATCAACGAAATACAAAAGCCGCCGAAGACAATGCGAGGACGATACCGCCAAGTGAGGAGGGCCTTCATGATTCGGAGCTAAACGAGTTCCGTGAGCAAGCCCGCCATCGGGACTCCTTCTGATTTATCGGGCACAACGTGTGTTGGCGTACCCTGGGGATGCGGAAGACTGGCCTCGGCGGGTATGCCGAGCTGGCCATAGATACTGCCGATGAGGTCGGCGGGATAGACCGGGCGTTCAGCGACTTCCTCGCCTTTCGCGTCCGAGGCACCGACGACCTGACCGCCCTGGAATCCGCCCCCGGCCAGCAGGCACGAGAACACTTTACCATAGTGATGACGTCCGCCGTTCCAGGGCGACTCGGTGGCCACTTTCGGCGTGCGTCCGAATTCCCCGGCGCACCACACGACAGTGCTATCGAGGAGCCCCCGCTCCGAGAGGTCGGACAAGAGCGCGGAGAGTCCTTGATCCAGCTCAGGTAGCTTGCGGTTCATGATCTGGAAATGCTGTTTGTGAGTGTCCCAGCCACTGTAGTTTATCGTGATGTAGGGAACGTTTTTCTCGACGAGCCGTCTTGCCATGAGGCAGGATTGCCCGAACGTGTTGCGGCCATAGCGGTCTCTCATGGTGTCAGCTTCCTGTCCCAGATCGAACAGTTTTCCGGCATCTCCGAGGATCAATTCGTAGGCCTGCTGCTCTGACTCAGCCACTGTTTTGAGGGTGGCGTTGCCAGGGAGGGCGCCTCCGAGCGTGTTCATGCTCCCCAGGAGCTTGCGCCGCAGGCGCTGGCGTTCTTCTGTGATACCGGGAGCAACGATGCCCTCGACTTCGAAAACCGGACTGGCCGGATTCCCGCCGGTCGCAAAGGGCTTGTAAGCGGGGCCGAGAAAGCCGGCCTCGGAAAACCGGCCCTGCGGTTGCGTCAGCACCACATAGGGAGGGATGAGCCCCTCATAACCGGCACCGTAACCTTTGAAGTAGGAAACCACCGCTCCAACTCCGGGAAATACATCACGCTCCGACGCACGCCCTGTTTGCACGAGATAGGCAGCGGTCTCGTGGCCGTTGTTGCCATGAGTCATGCTGCGGATCAGGGAATATTTGTCCGCCATCTTGGCCAGTTCCGGAAATAATTGGCTGATGCGGATGCCGTCCACGTTCGTCGAGAGGGGTTGATCGAGTGCTCCGCAGTAATCGCGGCCTGCATCGGGTTTGGGATCGAATGTATCGATGTGGCAGGAGCCACCCCAAAGCCAGACCTGAATCACTGAGCGGGCCGGGCTATTGGTTGCCGGGATCGGCTGCTCGGCATTTATAATCATCGGCTCCATCAGGAGCAGACCGGCAGAGCCATAAACGGAACGGCGCAGCGCCTCGCGGCGGGAAAGGGGAACGCCGCCGAATGAATTGGTTACCCGCTTCAGTTCACGGTCGAAATTTTTAGATGTCGGGCTTGTGAAGTCGTTCATTGGTTTGCTGGGTTGGTGGTCTACAGAAACGGGACTCGCGAAACCGGGAGCCCAGTTAGTGATTGTACAAAAATTCGGGTTGATTGAGAATCACCCAGACTATATCGGCGGCTAGAGGGGCTCCGCCGATGGAGGTGGTCTCGGCATACGATTCGATGGTTGCGATCTCTTCTACCGTCGGATTCCGCGAGAGCAGGGTGAGGTAGATGCGGCCAATGCGTTCGCGCGTGTCGTCGCTGGAGTCTTTGGCCCCGGTCACCAGCGGGCAGGCTTCGATCTTTTTCCGCACGTGGCTGGAGTTGAGTAAATGCAGACTCTGCGCGGCAGTGGAGTTACGGATGCGCTCGGATTCGTAACCGGTATCGCGCGGCGGACGGCCAAACAGTTCGAGAAACGAACTGGTGATGCTGCCGTCTGCCAGAGCGATCGCCCGCACGTCTTCGGGGATGAAAGTGTATGGTTCCGGGATAGGGCTGCTATAGACTTCCTTGGTTGAGGTGATCTGGTTCAGCGCATCGACCAGCACCTCGGCCTCGAGCCGGCGCAGCGGATAATGGGCGAAGTTTGCCACTGCTTCGGGGGAGTCCTGGGCCGGGATCGAAGAGAGCTGAAAGGTCTTTGAGTTGAGAATGATGCGGAAGAGATGTTTTATGTCGCAGCGCGAACCAACAAATTCCTGCTGGAGGAACTCAAGTAGAGCCGGATTTGACGGGGGATTGTCAAGGCGATGATCATCGGGTTCGTGAACGATTCCGCGCCCCATTAGCCAGGCCCAGATGCGATTTGAGATATTGCGACTGAACCATGGATTTTCCGGTCGCAACAGCCAGTCGGCAAATACGACACGGGGATCGCTCATCCCGATCTCGAGTTTCACCGGGGTCCCGTCCGGGAAAATCGCGCCCTTGGCGAGGCCTTCCTTATCCGCCGTGGGATCGAAGTAGACAATCTCCTCCTTCCATTCTCCTGTCGGTTTATAGGCCACCTGCGAGAAAAACCCGGCGAGGGCGCTCAGCTTCCGCTCCGGCCATTTATCGGCGCGTTCACCCAGGAAAGTCAGTGCCACAGTCGTCGCAATACCCCGCGGGCTGCGGTCCTGCATGGCCCGGTAGAAATTCACCTGACCATCCCGGAAATTGCTCCCGTTGGCCACCAGCATCTCGTGGACAAACTGGTGGAAAGGCTTGTTACTCTGCAAGCTGGAATGAATCCACTGGTGATAAGACTGAACCGCGTTCGGCCACAGCTTGATAGGGAATTCGGCTTTCACCCGGAGTACATCGCCCCATTTCATCGCCCAGTAGTCCGCGAACTCGGGGCGCTGTAGAAGTCGCTCGATCACGAGAACCCGTTTGGCTTCATCCGCCGAAGCAAGGAAGTCAAATGCTTCGTCTTCCGAGGGAAGCGTTCCGATCGTGGAGAGATAGACACGGCGAAGGAACACTTCATCGGAAGAAAGGTTCGCTGGTTTTAGATTCAGTTCCGCTAATCGGGAGAATACCAGCTCGTCAATCCGAACACTGGCATCCGGAATGTTGACGGACTGAACCTTGTCGGGCCTTGCTTCGAATAGCGGCTTGATTGACTCCTCTCCTCCGGCCTGAATGGAGTAAAGC
>JAGNMT010000560.1 GCA_017991025.1 Verrucomicrobiales bacterium | reverse complement strand
GCCTGGAGGTTCGCAAGGAGGCGGCGACTCGCCTCGAGTTCGACCTCGGTGACTGCATTGTACGAGGTCAGCGTTACCCCGAGGTGATAACCACTTTCACCGCAGGCATCGCCGAGAGCCATGTAATCCATGACCCGTTTCCACCAGCGCTTCGGATTATGTCCGAGGTTGGCGACGAGCACCCCCGAGGTGAAGTCGGCGAGCTTCCGGCCTTCCGGAGTGTAGTGATACGATCCGGCGCTGCGATGAAGCACCGCCATGCTCGGGGTTCGGGTGCGCAGGCACAAGGGTTCGGTCTCAACGAGATCGTGGCGGAGGTGGTTTGACGTTTCCTCACCGCGGTGTTCAACGAGATGGGCGGGATGATCGGTAATAGTGGTGCTCATGTTAGGGATTGGTTTTTGAATTTCAGACGAGGCTGGCGTAGAGGACTTCGGGTTTCGCATTTCCCGGAGTGAAAAGGCAAAGACCGCCGGACAGACCGTTGACCTCGACGAGGGCATTGGGGTGCCCGGCGACATGGGTGGCGAGAATGGCCTCCATCGCCTGGACGGCAGCGACGACCTGACGATCGGCGGCGAGGTCATTGTAATCCCGCGAAGCCATTTCGCGCAGTCTCTCCCCGCGACCGTCTCTTGATCCGCCGAGCTCGACCCAGGCGACTTCGCGGGCGAAACGCTCGATTACCTCAATCCCGTAGCCGCGCTGCGAGCGTTCGCCCCAGGGTTCGAGGAAACTGCCGTTGTAATGGTTGTTGATCGTTGTCTTGAGATCATTCGGGGTGCGTCCTTCGACGGTGAGTTCGACGCCCCGCTTGCGGCTGTGGCCGTTCCAGACGCCGTTGTCAAAACGGAACTGGACCTCCTGCTCGACGTAGCCGGGAAAGTTGTCCGGCGTCACCCAGCTGGTGTGGATATCAAAGGCCGCCTCGCGTCCGCTCTCGTATCCGTAGACGAGACGCAACTGGGTCGAGTCCCAGGTCGGACCGTCCTTCGGTCCGACGAGACCCCGTTGACCGGTGCAGCTGACACTCTTGAGTTTGCCGCCGAAGGTGAAGTCGATCAGTTTGAGATAATGCACCGCGACATAGGTGCCGGGATTGCGCCCCGTGATCCAGCTCGCGAACTGGCTCCCCGAGATCGACTTCGGTTCGAGGAGGGTGCAATACCCGTTGTTCACATGCGAAAGGACTCCGTCCTGCACGAGCGTGCGTAGTTTCTTGTGGTCGGGATCGAGGAGCTTGTGATAGACGACCTTCGCGAGAACACCCTTCTCCTTTGCAAGCGCGGTGAGTTGATCGAGCTCCGTGAGTGAGAGGACCGAAGGCTTTTCAATGATGACATGTTTGCCTGCCTCGAGTGCCTGCCGTGCCGCGTCAAAATGCTTATCATCGGGAGAGGCAACACAGACAAAATCCACTCCGCTCTTGAGAAGTTGTTCCATCGCGCGATCTCCGGCAAAGTTTCCGAAAGCCTCCTCACTGAGCCCCAAACGCTGGCGATAGGCCCCGGCCCGGTCGCCGGTGCGGGTTGCCGCTCCGCTCAGCTCGACGCGGAAAGCACCGAATTTCGAATCAAAGAGACCGTTTTTCGCCACCGCAAAAAAGGGCGCGTAAGTCTCGTCGAAGATCATGCCCATACCGACCATGCCGCCCCGCAGAGTTGGGAGAGATTGAAGGGCGGCGGTGTTCGAAGCGGTCGTCATAAAAGGGAGAATGAAAAAAGAAATGACTTGAATGAATTCATTTCATGAAGTGTATTCACTTTAGCAAAACCTCTTTTACCTGTCAAATCGAATTTTACTGATGGCCCGTCCTCCCTTCAATCCGAGACGCTACCCGGAACTCTGCGCGATCCTCGGAGACGACATTATCGATCCCGATCGCCGCTCTCTCGCCGACGAGGCCCATGACCGCATCCTCTTGCGTATCATTCGCGGAGAACTGCCTGCCGGGACCGAGCTAAAAAGCACCCGTATCGCCGAAGATCTCGGCATGAGCCGGACGCCGGTGATCCAGGCGCTCGCCCGGCTCACGGCTGACGGGATCGTGAGTCAGACGCTCAATCTCCGCGCTGCGGTTCGACCCGGAGCCGAGAACTGGCTCGTCGACCTTCATCGGACCCGGCAACTCATCGAACCCGAGGCCGCGCGTGCCTGTGCGGGGCGCATTCCCGAGGTCGTCCTGGCCGACCTAATGATGCTCGTTCAGGATGCCAAACCGGTTAAGGGCGTTGCCTGGCAGACCGCCGCCCGCTGGCTGGACCAGTCTCTGCATCTGGTGGTCGCCGAGTATTGCGGCAACCTTTCGATGCGGGAGATCATTCGACGTTGCTGGAGTTACAAACGGCTCTCCTACGAAGCCGGGAACGATAGCGACAGCCACCTCCGCGAAGGATGGCGGCAGCATGCTGTGATCATTCAAGCCTTGGAGGAGGAAAACGGGGACGAAGCGGCGGCTTTCATGTCGGCGCACTTGCAGTCCGCCGGGCGCGTAACGTCCGGCGGACGAATTGTTTGAGAAGCAGCACCAACTTTCGGCCCTGTCCCGGGGATCATTGATGTATCCGCCAGTCTCTTGCCGGGGAACTCAAACCGTAGCACCGAAGAGGGCGCCGACCCCCGCCGTCAGCGCCATCGCCAACGCTCCCCAGAACGTCACTCGCCCGACGGACCTCCATACCGGGGAACCACCGGCGCGAGCCGCGAGACCGCCCAGCAACGCAAGAAAGAAAAGTGAACTGCCCGACACCGCCCAGACCAGGATGGAAGAGGGCACCACGACCACAAGCAGGAGCGGCATCGCTGCACCGACTGCAAACGTTCCCGCTGAGGCCAGAGCGGCCTGCACCGGACGGGCGCTCAGGGTGTCGGAGATACCCAGTTCGTCACGTGCATGGGCCGCCAGCGCATCCTTTGCCATCAATTGGGTCGCCACTTCACCGGCCAGATGCGAATCAAGGCCGCGCGACACATAGATGGAGGCGAGTTCGGCGTGTTCATGTTGTGGATTCGTCTCCAATTCGCCGCGCTCGCGATTCAAGTCGGCGTTTTCCGTATCTGATTGTGAACTAACCGATACATACTCGCCCGCAGCCATCGACATGGCGCCGGCCACCAGTCCTGCTATTCCCGCTACCAGGACGCTGCCCCGGCTCGATTCGGCCGCCGCCACGCCCACAATCAGGC
>JAGNMT010000559.1 GCA_017991025.1 Verrucomicrobiales bacterium | reverse complement strand
AGTCCTCGTAGGTCGTGTTCAGCGGGATCCCGAAATGATGATAAATCGTCGCGGCGAGGTCGTAGGGCGTGACCGGGTTTTCCGAAACATCACCGGCATCCCACTCAGTGGATCCGATGACCTGACCATGACGAAAACCGCCGCCCGCGAGCATCACCGAACTGACGACCGGCCAGTGATTCCGCCCGTCGGTGCTGCCCTGCGTGCCGATCGTGGGAGTGCGTCCGAATTCACCCATGGCAATGACGAGCACCTCGTCAAGCAGGCCGCGCTCGTCGAGGTCGCTGACCAACGTGGTAAAAAGATGATCGAAAACCGGGAGGAGCGGTTTGAGTCCTTTTGAAATACCACCGTAGGGAGGGATGTTGTCTCCATGGGTGTCCCAGGTCCCCGAGGCTGAGTGATTGCTCAGGTCTATCGTGACAAAACTCACTCCCGACTCGACGAGTCGCCTCGCGAGCAGCGCCTGTTTTGCCCAGTCGTGAGAGCCATAACGATCGATGGTGCCGGCTGACTCACGGGAAAGATCGAAGGCCGCCTGGGCTTTGGCTCCGGCAATAAGATCAAAGGCCTGCTGGCCGAAGGCGTCGAGACCTTCCATGGATCCGGTGAGGTCGATTTCGGACCGCATCACATCCATCTGCCGGTGAAGCGAGCGCCGGTTTTCGAGGCGTTCCATCGTGAGACCCTTTGGCAGCTTGAAGAGGGCGGTTGCTTTGTCGCCAAGGAAGGGATCATAGCGTTTGCCGAGATATCCACCCCAGGCGATGTGGGTGCGGTCCTTTACATTCAGCGCTACGTAGGGAGGAAGATGAGGGTCGTTCGGGCCGTGGTGCTTGGCGACAAACGAGGCGATCGCGGGGTAGTTTTTCGCTTTGGGATTGGTTCTCGGTTCACAATCCGGATTCGCCGTTTGCATCACCTGATTCGGTTGGTGATTGCTGCCGCGACAGACCATCGAGCGGATCAGCGTGAGCTTGTCCATCATCGCCGCCTGCTTCGGGTAGTGCTCGCAGAAATGAATACCGGGCAGCTTTGTTGGGATGGTAGAAAAGGGGCCTCGAACTTCGATGGGGGCATCCGGTTTCGGGTCCCACGTGTCAATGTGGCTGGGGCCGCCCGCCATCCAGAGGAGGATCACGCTTTTGTGGCTACCCATTTGACGGCCCTCCTTCGCCGCCGCCGCCCTGACGCGCAGAAGATCTGGAAAAGAAAGCCCCGCCATTCCGGCAAGACCGGCTTTGAGCATTCCCCGGCGGCTGCGAACCGTCAGACCCTCGCGGACGCGGGGGTGAAGATCGGTGAAGGCGTGGCGCCAGGGCCCCGGATGTTCCGACTCGGACATGGGGGCAGGTTAAGGGAGAAGGGGACGGATGGTCAATCGTTTCGCCTCCGTGAACGCGTTAGCCATACCATTATTGCGGGGCGTGAAGGGAGCGATCGTTCGCTCGTGGCCTGGTACCCACCGCATTCCCGCAGGCGGGGAGCGCGAAGTGATGCGGGTGGAGACCGCGACGCGCTTTCTGACCTCGGTGGTGCTCTCGCGACGGTTTGCTCTCCTGATTGGTAATGGGATGGACGTCGACGACCTTTACTTCGTAGACAGGGCCGTCGATCCACCAAGTTATGGCAAATCCAGCGACGTGGGTAACCTCAAACCGCCGCGAAGACTCTGGGGCGACCATCCGAAAATCTCCTCCCAGATGAGCGATTGACCCGAGAACGCGAAAGAATTCAATCACAACATCTCGCCGCCTCCCGGACCGTGGAAGAGCTTCAAGGCACTCAAGGTTCACAAAAACGCGGTAATCTCGCGCCATGTTTCAGATCTGGTCGGCTGGAAGCCATTTTTCGGCGGCCCCATCAGCCATCCTCCTCCGGACCCGTTCCCAGTAATCCTCGTCAGACTCCAACTCCAGCTTCGCGAGAAACCCGGCAAGTTCATGACGCTCGTCTGTGGAGAGCGCTTTGATCTGGGATCGTAAGGATTCTGCAATCATGGGGAAATCTAGCAAACTGGATCCATAAAATCAATCCGCTCTGCCGCTGGGGCCTTGCCCGTATTCCGGCGCGAAGCGCGGTTGGGACGCCTCGCCGAGGCGTCCGCCAAAGTGTGGAATAGCGCGGAGGCCGGGCTTACGGAATGCCGCAGAGCCCCCGCACATCCGCTCTTCCACGTGGCGCCACAGGTTCATGGGCCGGATGCCCATGCTGCATGAAGAGACGGCAAATCGCCTACTTCCCCGGCTAAAAAGCAAAACAGCCAAAAGCGAAAAAGCTAACCTTTCCTTCCCACCGATCTCCATGATAAAGTCGCGCGGGGACAGGTCAGCGATTTGCGATGGCGAATGAAGGCACGCAAAGGTTGATGAGAGCAGCGGACCACGCTGCGCACAAGGGGAGTGACGTTTTCATTGATTTGCTTCGTTAATGACTTCGTGGAGGTAGTCGTTGCTGTTTGCATGGTAGCTCCTGAGGTGAGGTCTCGTCTGCGGCACTTGCCTTGGAGTGAAATATCTGACCCTGCGCAACTCCCGCGCAACAAGAAATTCCAGTGGAAATACCTAGCCTGTCCCCGCGCAACTTTCGATGGTGCTTCGAGCCGGTGGGGTCTCGATTCCATGGTCGCGAAGCAAAAGTTTGTAAAGCTTCTTTGCTCCCCATGTCGGGTGCAGGCGGCGTTCGGCGGTGATGATCGATTCCACTTCGTCAGCCGTTTTTTGAGGGCTGTTCTTCGGAGCACGATGGCGGTCGGCGAGACCCTCGAGTCCGTCACGCTCGAAGCGGTCGATCCACTTGTGCACCGTCTTCCGCGAAACGCCGACTCAGCTCCGTAACGGTGAACTCCCCGGTCTTCGCCAGGATGGCAAGTTATTGTCTCTGTTCCATTTGGGTTTCAGTTTTCCAGGGCATATTCCGCCCCTGTAACTGTTACCCATGTCTCCGGTCAAACTGTAACCCATGTCGCCGGTCCGAACCGCGACTTTGCGACTTTTCGCGAAGCGCTGGAGTTTGCAGCCACGACGTTGGAGGCCGCATCACTTCCGCTTCTTGACCCGCAACCACTGCAGGCCAATCGCCGCCACGGTCAAAACGGCGATGATGCTCAACGGAGTTGTTAAGGTTGGCGCACCGCTCCCTACTGATGGCGGTGTTTCTTCGTTGGGTTCCCTCTTTGTCTCGGATTGGAACAACAC
>JAGNMT010000058.1 GCA_017991025.1 Verrucomicrobiales bacterium | reverse complement strand
GGGCATGATCAAAACCCCGTGCCTCGACAAGCTCGCCTCGCAGGGAATGACCGTCACCGATGCGCACAGCGGTTCGTCTGCCTGCTCGCCGACTCGCTATGGGGTCCTCAGCGCTCTACCTGCCCCTGAGCTCTCCCCATACCCCCATTGTGCCGTCGAAAGAATGGCAGGGCAGGAGCGGTCTCGGCGAGACGCCGACTTTGTGATGGAGACGGACCGGGCCGTCGGTGAGATGCTCGCGATCCGGCAAGGGCAGTGGAAACTGGAGTTTTACCCCGGCTCGGGTGGCTGGGGAAAACCCGGAGATGCGGAGGCGAAAAACAGGGCCTCCCCGATGCACAACTTTACGATCTCAGCACCTACCTCGGCGAGACCAAGAACGTTCAGACCGAACATTGCATCCGTTAACGGGGCCGGAAATATCACATCTTGATTTCAGAAAACTCGATTCATCGTTCCCCCTCCGCCAACCCGCGCGCACTCTGATCATCCTCCGCGATATTTGCGAACTCTACCGCATGAAGCGCCCGATCGGATCGTCCGGCCGCCAGCACCTCGGCATCATCGACTTTGTGCAACTTAGTGTAACTCGGGTGATGTGACTCTTTGTAGGGATTATTCGCCGCTGAATTGTAGCAGCAGATCATCGCCCAGCGGGGATTTTCGGAATAATTCGGACCGGAGCAGTGCAAGGTGTTCGAGTGGAAGAAGATCGCGTCACCCGCTGCCATCTCGCAATAGACCTTCTCCATCCGCTTCTCCGCCTCGGTGACACGTTCAAGATCGGCCCCGGCCTGTTCTCCGGATAGAATATGATTGATTCGCCCCATTTTGTGCGAACCCTTCAGGACTTGAAGGCATCCATTCTCCTTCGTGGCCGGATCAACCGCTATCATGACACTGCAGAGGTCGGGGAAAAGCAACCCGTTTTGATACCAGTAGCCGTAATCCTGATGCCAGGCCCAGGCACCGCCGATCTTCGCATCTTTGAGAATCATTTTGGAGTGGTAATGATAGACCTCGCCGCCGATGAGTTGCTCGACGGAATCAACCATACGCCGGCACCTCGCAACCATACCGTAAATGCCGTCTCCCGGGTGATTCCACAGGGACAGCCGGACCTTGTTTCCCCCGCCGTCATCAAGAGCTGTCGAGGCCTGATCCATCGCGTGATCACCCCTCGCCGTTTCGCCGAGAGTTTCGATTTCCTCGGCGGTGAATAGTGCCCGCCTGACGAGGTAACCGTCCTCACGATACCGGGCGAGCTCATTTGTATCAAAAAGTCCCTGCATCTCAGAAGGATGGCGAAATCCCCCGCCCTTGTAAATCCCAGTGAATTTAAAAAATTTACGTTTCATTCTTGCAATTTTTATCAAAAACAATTATTAATTATGAAAATTAGAACTGAAACTCGATTTCGCGCACTTTTCGATGAAAACAATCTTCCTATCCTTCACCGCCAAACTCGGCCTTTTTGCACTGTCGATCGGACTCGGAGTGGTGAGCTACTTTATGTTTCATCACCTTGATGCCGCTGAGAAACTGAATCTGGAGCTCGAAGCGGCGATTCTTCCCCCCACCTTCCAACAGGACATCAATCTCGATGCCGAGGCTTTTCTGCTAGCCAAGACCGATTCGCCGGTCGATCTGACCAGCGACGCCTTCGGGATTTTCTACATCCTCCAGCGAGATGGCAAAGTGGTGCGGGTTGCGCCCGAGGTCGGCGGAGGCACCACAGCTACTGCCTACGGAAGCTTCGGCAGCCCACGGACGGACACGTCACTCGGCTTCACCAGCATTGCCCTTCACCCGAACTTCCTGGTTAAGGACAAGCCCGGCTATGGTCGGTTTTACATGATTGCATCCGAGAAATCAGGGACCGGACAGCCTGATTTCCGCCCGGAATTCGGTGGCGGGAGCGAGCATCATCAGGGCGTCCTCTATGAATACACCGTTGAAGACCCGCTTCTCACCGATTTCCGGGGACAAAGGCGGGAGTTAATGCGCTTCAGCCAGCCGGGGAAAGACAATAACCTGAGCGGTCTTGCGTTTGACCCTGCCGGTCTCCTCTATCTCGGAGTCGGGGACGGTGCCGCCGGAGCAACGGGAGACCAGAGCCCGTCACGCAATGCCTCCTCGCTCACGAGCGCCTTCGGGAAAGTGCTCCGAATCGATCCTACAGGCACTGGCTCCGCAAATGGAAAATACGGCATTCCGGAGGCTAATCCTTTTCGCCTCGTGACGGCGGCTCTCCCGGAAGTCTGGGCTTTCGGCCTCAGGGCTCCCCACAGCCTCTCCTTCGATCCCTTCCACCGCAGTCTGTATATTGCGGAAAGCGGCATCAAGGGGAAAGAGGAGATCAATATCAGCCCTCTCGGCGGGGAACACTTTGGATGGGATCTTTGCGAAGACGCCGCGACAATGAGTCTTTCCATGAAAGCGCAATTGGCGGAAATCGTAACTCCCCCGGCTGTCTCACTGGATCTCCGGGCGGGACTAATTGCACGAAATACCGGAAGCCTCGTCTACCGCGGCGAGAGTTTCCCCTCTCTCGCGGGCAAAATCCTGTTCGCCAGTCATGACGGCCAACTCGTGGCTACAAATTCCAGCACAGGCTCCGGGTCCACTTCCCGTTTCTCGCGGGTCGGGGTCGGTGCCCTCGGTCAAGAGTCCTTCACCGCCCTTCGCTCGGGCCCGCGCGGCGAACTCGTCATCCTCTGCGAAAACGGGAATGTCTTCGAATTGAGAAAAGGGACCTCGATCGGAATCGGTGGATCCAAACATCGGTCGCTCTTCTGCTCTATTCAGGGGCCGGGAACTCCCAGAGGATAGTCAAAAACCAAGCGTCCCGCGTTTCTCCTCAAAACTCGGCAACACCGGGCGTCCGCGGAAAGGGAATGACATCCCGGATGTTGGCGACCCCGGTCACGAACATGAGAAGCCTCTCAAAACCGAGGCCGAAACCCGCATGCGGGACCGTGCCATAGCGGCGAAGATCGACGTACCATTCATAGTGGGACTCATCAAGTCCGTGCGCATTGAGATTTGCCCGCAACACATCGAGTCGCTCCTCGCGCTGGCTCCCGCCGACGATTTCACCGATCCCGGGCACCAGCAGATCCATCGCCGCGACAGTCTTCCCGTCGTCGTTTTTCCTCATGTAAAAGGGTTTGATCTCCCTGGGATAATTATAGACGGTGGTCGGGCAGCGGAAATGCTTCTCCGTCAGGTAGCGCTCATGCTCGGACTGGAGATTGAGTCCGTATTCGACCGGATACTCAAAAGTCTCGCCACTGGCTTTGAGTAACTCAACGGCCTCCGTGTAAGTGATCCTTTCAAAAACGCGATCACGCACAAATTCAAGGCGCTCGATGAGTCCCTTATCGATAAACCGGTTTAAGAAGTCAAGGTCTTCAGCACATGATTCAAGAGCATCCGAGACGAGATATTTAATCATCGCTTCAGCGAGATCCATATCTGCCTTGAGATCACAGAAAGCCATCTCGGGTTCGATCATCCAGAACTCAGAGGCATGCCTCGACGTGTGCGAGTTTTCCGCACGGAAAGTCGGGCCGAAAGTGTAAATGTTAGACAAGGCGCAGGCGAACGTCTCGCCCTCGAGCTGCCCGCTCACGGTGAGATAGGTCGGCTTGCCGAAAAACTCCGCATCTCCCGTCTTCACGACATTCCCTTCCATCGTAACCACCCGGAACATTTCCCCCGCCCCCTCGCAGTCGGACGCGGTGATAATGGGCGTGTGGACGTAAACAAATCCGCGCTCCTGAAAGAAGCGATGGATTACAAAAGCCATGCGACTCCTCATCCGGAACACGGCACCAAAAAGATTGGACCTCGGCCGGAGATGGGCAATGGACCGCATGAACTCCATGGAATGCCCCTTCTTCTGGAGCGGATAGTCATCATCCACGGCACCGAGCAGCTCGACCTTCGCCGCCTGCAGTTCCCATCGCTGCCCCTGCCCCTGTGACGCCACGATAGTGCCTTCGACCACGACCGAGGCTCCTGTCCGGGCGGGAACGACACCCTCATCGTATCCCTTGATCGAGGCATCAGCAACCACCTGCAGATTGGCGAGGCTACTCCCGTCGTTAATCTCAATGAAGGAAAAAGTCTTCGAATCACGCTTCGTGCGGACCCAGCCCATGACGACGACCGCGCCGGGTGATGTTTCGCTTCGGAGGATCTCGACAACGGGAGTTCTTAACATGACGCAGTATCGAAACCGTCAGCCGAATTTCAACCGGATTCACTCACTACTTCCAAGGACCGTAGTTCCGGGAGTCGATGGAGCCCCCAAATCTTCGAGAAGATAGCGAAACCCGTAGAAGTCCTCTTTTGCCGTGACCGGAACCGGATTCCGATAGGAGCTCGCGAGCACTTCCCTCTCTGACGAATTCCATCCCCCGCCGCGAACGACATAAAGACCGTCGCTGCCGTCGGTATAGGGGTCCTGAACCCATTCCCAGACGTTACCAGCCAGGTCAAAAAGCCCGACAGACGAGGCCGTGAAGCTCCCTGACGGGGCAGTCCGCTCGAAACCGTCGGTGTAGCCCTCGATAACATTCGTGCCGAAAAAGGGTTTGGCGGCGGCATCGGCAAAGTTCCCCGCGCCGGGAGGCGGCGGCCACGCCCCGCCCCAGGGGAAAGCGACTTCCCGTGGATGATTCCGGGCTTCCGGAGTCGCTCCCGCCTCACCCGGTAATCCTGCAAAACGACTCCATTCCAGATCCGAAGGAAGGCGGTAACGCTGCCAGGGACGAATCCAGTTCGCGGCGCGTTCCCGAGCCGTGAGCCACTCGCAGAAAGCGGTTGCCTCGGCGTAGCTGACTCCCGAAGCGGGGTGATTCAAACCACTTCCCGGCTTGGGAGCGACCGGTGGAGTCCCGCTCACCTCCGCCACAAACTCCTGATAGGCCAGCACCGAAGTCTCACAGCTCGCGACGAGGAGATTCTCAAAGGGAACGAGCCCCATCCCCTGACTATTGGCCCAGGACTGACCGAAGACGACCGACGCATCTCGCTCTAACTCGACGATCAGATCCTGCGCCTCAACCTTGCTCAGATCCCCCATCGCGACGTCAACTTTGTAGCCCTCCTTGAAAAGCTGGAGAGAAAATTCACCCAGTCGAAGGTCATTGATCACAGCGGGCGTCTCACCTAAATAGACTTCACCGCGAAAGACCGCTGCCCCGGGTGGGTCCGTATTCAGAACGAGAGTGCCGAAACCTTCCTCGATCGAGCAGAAGAAAGCGTTGTTCCCCGCTCCGCCCGCATTCCGTCGCGGCCGGTAATAACGTTTTGGCCCCAGATGTCCGGTCGCCCGGTCCGTCTCCGTCATCCAGTCACAGAATTCCCAGAGAGCCGAATCCTCGGGCACCTGGGCGATTCCACCGATGGCACTCCGGGCGATTTCTTTTCCCGTTTCATCGAGGAAAATATCAAATACCGCAACAGTAACTTCGCCACTCGAGATGTAACCTCCTCCCGGTTCCGGCACAAACTCCATGCCTAGAGAATTCATCCATGGATTGCCCGGGATAGGCCCGAGATCAGGGAGCATTGTCGCGTTGATGACCTGAGTGCCTTCCTTAACCTCACCTTTGTATATAAAATCATGATAACCAGGGCTCTTCAGCGTTAGCTCGATCGGGCCACGCTTGAACTCGAGCAATCGGGTCTCGGTAATTCCAATTTGCTCCCCGGCATGCCAGACGCTCGCCGCGCTGGGTTGGCTCATGATCTTGACTTGCCCGACTGTGTTCTCAAGCGGATTAGCCACCAGCGTCGGTCCGGTCGGGGGCTTTCCTGCCTCCACCACGGTTTCCTTTAAGTCTCCGGCTTGATCACCCGGTTTCTTCCCGGCAACCTCATCCCTGATCACGACTTCGCCTTTTCCATCCACGGTCCCGGAGGGGGAGTCGATCAGGCTGAATTTGTCACCCCCTCCTGCCGGCTTGACCGAATCAGGTCCGGCACCGGAGTTACCGTCAGGATTGATCACCACTTCCTTAATCGGACCCACCTGGCCAATCGGGCCTATCGGAGGGCGCACGACCTGTCCATCATTGCCCGATAGTTCCTTGTCACTCGGGGGAGTCGAGCCATACTGGCCGACAAAGGACTGATTGTCTTTCCAGAGCCAGTAACCGCCATAACCCGCCACCGAGAGCATTCCGAAGATTGCCAGCGTCACCATCGCTGCTACGAGAGGCCGCTTCTTTCTTCGGTTCACTTGATTGAGATCGGCGCAGACTCCCTGAAGAGCTTTGGCGAAAGCATGCGCTGATTCATAGCGTTTTCGCGGATCAGGGGACCCGGCCCGGCAAATGACCCCGTTAAGAGCGCGCCACTCATCACGGTTCACGGTCGGCGGGATCTCCAGATTTGTCGGCAATTCGGGAAAATCGAGGCGGTCTTTCCCGGTGTGCATTTCATAGAGTACCATCGCGAGAGAATACAAATCCGCCGAACTCGTTCCGGGGCCTTCCGGCGGCACATAACCCTCGGTCCCGACAAAAGTGCGCTGGCCCGTACTCGCAACAAGTCCCACATCGGCCAGCTTCGGCTGCCCTTTGACAAAGATAATATTCGAAGGCTTCACATCCCGGTGCGTGAGCCCCGCATGATGGAGATGCCCGAGACCTCCCGCCATCGCCATACCCAGATCGACACATTCGCGAACCGAACGGGTCGATTTACGTCGCAAATCCGAGGACAACGTTCTCGGTTTGTAGGTCTCCACATTGACCTCATGATGCTCGCCGCCCTCTTCGTCGGCCAACTCCATCACATAATAATAATGACCCGCTTCGTCGTCACGCCCTACATGAAGCACATCGACCAGAGCAGGATGATTCTGAGAAACCTTCTCGTAGCGCTGAATCCCCTCAAATTCGCGTTCGAAGGTCCTCTCATACTCAAAATCCTCGCGGGACACGACTTTGATGGCGCGATACATGCCCGTGACGGAGCGGCCAAGGTAGACCTCACCGTAAGCTCCCCCGCCGATGCGACCGAGGATCTCGAAATTGGGTATCAGGGGGCTGTCGGAAGTCTTGGCTATACGCAAGTCTAAACGATTACTCTCTGCTTTTCCATAGGGAAGAAAACCCCAACAGGTTCAACCTCTCCCCTTCACCGCACCGACCTCAAGAATGCGGTCCTCCCGGCCAAGAACGGGAAGCTCGGCATGAATTACGATCTCAAAGACCGTATCGGCCGGAATTTCCCGTCCCTCCCATCCGGCAGCCTGGAGTTGCTCGACGTCCGGGGTGATCTCATTGGCACGGTGCCCGAAGCCCCATCCTCCATAGGTGAAGCGGGTCTCAACTTCATTCGGACACGATTCCGAGAAAATCCCGAGATGGCGCGCACCGTAGAAAAGCTCGTTGGTGCCGTTAAAACCGACCGGATCACTGGTTTGTCCGTTAAAGAGACTCGCCGTCCTCACCGGAGCGAAAACCCGCTCCCGCGTATCGAGTCGGCGGATCGAAATCCATTGTGCCCAGTCGGGGAATACCTTGATTGCCCGGGCGCGGCAGTGGGCACCCCGATAGGTGTCCTTGCCCCATAACTCGACGTTGTTCGAACAAAAGAGGACCAAGGATCGATTCTCCTCCACGATCTCCGCTTCGGACACCACCTCAACGGATGGCAGATCGTTCGTGAGATCGTGGAATCCCCCGCCGATCCGGACCGGTGCTCTTTCAAATTCCCTAGGATCGCGAAATCCGGAATCGGGCGTCAATTTGAGGGGGTTGAGCGGCTCCGGCACATCATCGGAGAATGGATTCCCGATAAACGTGATCCCGGTTAAGGGTTTCATCTCTGCAGCGCCGGTCCCGTTGCTCTCCAGTGGCGGCGAAACGATAGGCAGAATCGGAGTGGTCGCGGTCGTTTCCCGATCCAGTGCCGCCATCACCGCACTCACCGCCCCGGCCAGGTCAATACCGCCGGAACCCGAAAGGGAGCCCGTATTCGCCCCGTCGATGAGCAGGATGTCCCGCACTGCGGCAATCTCTCCGTTTCCTGCCATCGCGAGCAGTTCCCGAATCTGCCGGTCTGCTTCATCGCCCGAGGAGGCCCATCCCTGGGGAAGGGAAAGGACATCCCCTTTAATTTCCATAAGCGCTTTACGCAGCCCGTTTTCGCGATCAGCAGCGGGGAGCGTACTCGAGGCAACCTCCTTTTCGAGCCTTAAGATGTGCTGCCCGATCGTGCGAAGTTGATCTCTTGCCTCCTCCAGCATCGCGACTTTTGATTCCGCGATCTGACGGGAGGCGGCAACGGCATGTATCTCGCGCCCGGCATTCACGGGAATCGCAACGAGTTGGTCCCGCACCGCCACCATCCTGGAAAGATCGCTCCCGACCTTTTGTCGCGCCTCGCGGAGCCGTTCTGCAAGAACGAAAAAACGCAAACCGATGGTCATTTCTGCGACCGTCCCGTGGTGAGCGAATGCTTCAGCAAAAGCATCGAGCCGGCCTTGCTTCTCGACCTGCTGGCGCTCAGTGAGGACCAGTTTTTCATGACGCCAGCGCAGTATCGCCATCCCCGGGGGCACCAACTCCACAGGCGTTCCCGGGTTGGCATCCCGGCCTCTCACGAGCCACCCCACAATGAGCCCGAGCAGACCCGCAGCCATGATCGCGATCGAAGCTGGTTTCGAGAACAACTCTAAAAACTCAGGCCACGACCCCACCACCGAGGCGAGGCGCGCTTCGTAATTCCCGGACGGGAGGTAGAGTGTGAAAAGAGAGTTGGGCATAACGAAAAGAGAATCCCCGAAGGTCAGGAACACTTTTAGACAACAACGGATAAGAGCCAAGACAATATTTTCACAATCAGGATCGAAAACCCCCTTATTTGAACTCCCCTTTTTGCTTACGGGAGATCCCCTCGCTTGAAACGGTACGCCGTGGAACTACGTTCCGTCCATGGTTTTCCGTG
Source organism: Verrucomicrobiales bacterium (assembly GCA_017991025.1). Taxonomy (GTDB): domain Bacteria; phylum Verrucomicrobiota; class Verrucomicrobiia; order Verrucomicrobiales; family DEV007; genus Arctic95D-9. The sequence goes on along the minus strand of JAGNMT010000058.1, from coordinate 2,883 downwards.
CCCTTCTCCCCCCGATGCTTCTGGTCCCGGTTCTGTTCGCCGTCGCCGGAGAAAAGACTGCCATCCCTATTTCAGGGCCAGTCGGCCTGTATTCGGTGGAACAATGGAAAAAAGACTGGCCCGGTTGCGGCTGGGAGGACGGGATCAAGGAGGGAAATGTCTCCGTGGTTAATCGTAACGAAAAACGCTGGCTGCGGGTCGATTACCGGCTCGGGGAGATCGGACCGGAAAAAAGCGGCTGCGGCTGGCGTTACCCGATCGACACCCGCGAGACGGCTGAACTGCGCTATACGGTGCGTTTTAGCCCCGGTTTCGACTGGGTCAAAGGCGGCAAACTTCCCGGTTTCTGCGGCGGTCCCGAGAACGTCAGCGGCGGCCGCCCCGCCGACGGAACGAACGGTTTTTCGGCCCGGCTCATGTGGCGGGCGGATGGAAAAGGCGAAGCCTACCTCTATCACAAAAATCAACCCGACCGCTACGGCGACCGCGTGGATTTCCCCGCCGATTTTCATTTCCCCGAAGACACACCTTTCCGGGTGCGGATGCGGGTGACGATGAATGAGCCAGGGAAAAAGAACGGCAAAATTCAGGTCTGGATTCGCCTCGGAGAAGACGACAAAACCCCCGAGCAGCAGGTCGTGGATCGCACCGATCTGGAATGGCGTAGCGTCAATACCTTCGGCGTCGATTCGCTTTACTTCGAGTCGTTCTACGGTGGCTCGGATCGCTCGTGGGCACCAAAACGGGCCTCGTGGGCAGAATTCGGCGCGATCTCGGTGCAGTAGTCCGGCGCAATCGCGGGCTTCACGAATGGGAAATTTCCGTGAGATAACCACCGCGAATGCCGTCTCTCTGTGTCCTCGCCATGCACCGCCGCCCCCCTTCCCCGCGTTTGAATATCCCTCCAAGTCTTCTCCTCGCCTTTTCCCTCACGGCGGGGGTGGCAACGGCCGAACCTGTCGTGCCTGCCGATCACGCGGCACGGATGAAGGCAGGCACCGCGCTTTTTGATGAAACCATCGGACCGGCCCTCAAGACCCACTGCCTCGACTGCCACGGTGGTGAAAAGACCCGTGCGGGATTTAACCTCGGCACCCGCGAACTGCTCTTAAAAGGCGGCGACTCCGGAGTCGCGGTCGATCTCGCGAAGCCGGAGTCCAGTCTCATGCTCGTTCTGATGCGACACGACGAAGAGCCTGAGATGCCGGCGAAAAAGCCAAAACTCCCCGAGTCCCTGCTTGCCGATTTTCAACGATGGATCGAACTCGGTGCGCCCTACGGAGAAGCCATCATCAAGGGGGTGCGCGACGCGAAGAAGCCGCTCACGGTGACAGCGAGCGACCGGGAATTGTGGGCCTTCCGGCCACTCAACAAAGCCGACGCTCCCGCTCCCGAAGCCGGGGGAGAATGGGCAAACACGGAGGTGGATCGCTTTGTCCTCGCGAAGCTGCACGAGAAAGGACTGACGCCAAACCCGATTGCCGAAAAACGCATTCTCGCCCGCCGCGCCTCACTCGATCTCATCGGCCTTCCACCGACCCCGGAAGAAATGGACACCTTTTTGTCGGACGCCTCGGATCAGGCCTGGCCGAAATTCCTTGACCGGCTCCTCGCTTCCCCGCGCTACGGTGAACGTCAGGCACGCCACTGGATGGATGTCGCGCGCTTCGGCGAGAGCGACGGATTCGAGCAGGATTATGATCGGAAGAACGCCTACCATTACCGCGATTTTCTGATCGAGGCGTTTAACCGCGATCTCCCCTGGGATCGCTTCGTGAGTTGGCAGATTGCGGGCGACGAACTGGCGCCGAATGAACCGCTCGCCCTGATGGCGACCGGATTTCTCGCCGCCGGGGCGTTTCCCACCCAGCTCACCGAGGCGGAGTTCGAACGGGCTCGCTACGACGAGCTTGACGACATGGCGGCAACCACGAGTGCCGCTTTCCTCGGTCTCTCGATCGGCTGCGCCCGCTGTCACGATCACAAATACGACCCTATCCCGGTGTCGGACTATTATCGCTTTGTCGCCAGCTTCACGACCGCCATCCGCACCGAAAAAGAAATCGAGTTCCATCCCGAAGGCTACCGGACGGCCCTACAGCCTTGGGAAAAGTCTCTTGCCAGCCTGGAGTTGGACCTGAAAACCTACGAAACCGCCTCCATCGATCCCGGCTTTGCAGCGTGGCTGAAAGAGCCGGTCGGAACCGAGTCGATCACGACCGGCGCGTGGCGTCTCCTCGAACCGGAAATCGTGATCTCACGGGACGGGGCGACCTTGACCCGTCAAGCCGATGGCTCGTGGCTCGCCGGCGGAAAGACCCCGACCAATGACGAATACACCGTGCAGGTCGACGTCGCGTCGGGTGCCGCCGCCCTGCGAATCGAAGCCCTCACCCACGAATCCCTGCCGCAGAAGGGTCCGGGGCGCGCGCCGAACGGGAATTTTGCGCTGAGCGATCTCGTGATCGAACAGACCGTGGCGGGCAAAGTGGTCCCGGTCAAACTCGTCGATGCCCGCGCCACCCATCAGCAGAACACAGGCGGGCTCTCAGTGAAAAGCTCTCTTGATACGGATCGCGACAAGAGCGGCTGGGCGGTCGATGGCGGCGGTATCGGGAAAGATCAGGCGGCTGTTTTTGTTTTTGAAAAACCCCTCGCAACCGGCGCACGCCTCACGATCCGGATGCGATTCCACGTCAATGGTCAGCACAGCTTCGGTCGTTTCCGCCTCGCGGTGACGAAGGACCCGGCAACGGATTTTGAACCGGGCAAAGGCAGCTCTCAGTTTCTCGCTGATGGCATCGAGGCCCTGAAGAAGGGATCCGCGGCGCTCAGTGATCGTCAGCGCTCCGCCCTCCGGGACTGGTATGCGAAGCGCGATGC
>JAGNMT010000057.1 GCA_017991025.1 Verrucomicrobiales bacterium | reverse complement strand
TGGACTCCTCGTCGAGATGCCCGCCGCGATCAATGTTCAACCGAAAAATCGACTCGCCCCGAACTGGATCCGCCAAACGAAGAAGGTTTACAATCGTTCGATTTTCGACTTTCCTTCACGCATCATGCTCCGGAAAATCTCCCGCCGTCTTAGTTTCAAGCTCTTCTCTGCGTTCGCCTTCTTTGGCTTTGATTCTCATCGAAAGGCGCTTGCCGCCGTCGCCGCACCGGTAGCCGGGACACGTCTTGACCGATGGGATCGGACCCATGACCGGGTTTTTCTCGGCGGCGATTTCTGGGCGAACCCGATGGAGGACTGGCGTGTCAGCAACGGCTGGGCGGAGTGTCTCGTGAGCTCGGGTGATCGCAGCATTCATTCGCTGACGCATCAGATCGGGAATGCAAAGGGATCGTTCACTCTCTCGGTCCGTGTCGGGAAGCCGGAAGGGCTTTCTAACGACGCCGGTGCCGGATTCCGCCTCGGTGTTCGCAGCGACATCAATGAGGTGAAAAGCAACTGTTTTGCCGGCGGGGGAATCAACGCCGGTATTGTCGGAGACCAACTCGTTCTCGGTCGCGAGTCCCGCAAGCTCGATCGGCCATACTCTGGCGGAGAGTGTCTTCTCGTCCTGACCGGTTCTCCCGGTGAAGGCCCGCGATATGATCTCAAACTGACCGCCACGACCCCGGCGGGAGATGTGCTCGGCACCGTGGCACTCGCGGCGCAAAAGGAATTCCTAACCGGAAACATCGCTCTCGTAAGCCAGTTCCAATCGCCGCCCAAAGGTCGAAAAGAGGAGGCATCCTGGAGCTTCACCGATTGGCGCGCCTCCGGTGATGCCTTCACCGTGTCTCCGGAACAGCGTTTTGGCCCTGTCCTCTGGACAATGTATTCTCTGAGTGACTCCCGGAGTGAGGAAGGCTTTGTTTTGAAACTCAGCGCCCTCACCGGGCCTCTGGGAATCGGGGACAATCAGCAGGTCGAACTGCTCGTGGAAAAGGAGGGCACCTGGCAGTCCCTCGGGAACGCGAACCTCGACCCGGCGGCTTGGGTCGCCACCTTCCGTATTCCGAAGTGGAATGAAAAAAGTGAAGCAAAATACAAAGTCGTATATCTCGAGCGACTGAATGATGGTACCGAAGCGCCCGACGAGTGGTCGGGCAGGATCAAAGCAAATCCGGAAGGCCGCCCGCTGCGCCTTGGCGCGCTGACCTGTCAGAATGACTACGCCTTTCCCTATTCGCCCGTCGCGACCAACCTCGTGAAGCTTGATCCCGATCTGCTCTATTTTTCCGGAGACCAGCTATACGAAAACCACGGCGGATTCGGTGTCATCCGCAAACCGGCGGAGCCGGCGATTCTGAATTACCTGAGAAAGTTCTACCAGCATGGCTGGGCTTTCCGCGACGCGATGCGCAATGCTCCCACGATCTGCATTCCGGATGACCACGATGTTTTTCAGGGAAATTACTGGGGGGAAGGGGGCGCTCCCATGGCCGATCCAGATGCTGGTGCCTCATCGAAGGGGGGATACATCCAGCCGGTGAAAATGGTGAATGTCGTTCATCAAACGAATACCGCCCATCACCCGGACATCTATGATGCGACGGTCATCCAGCAGGGCATGAGCGTCTATTACGGGGACATGGTCTACGGTGGTGTTGGTTTTGCTATTCTCGGTGACCGGCAGTTCAAGAGCGGACCCGAGCGGGTCGATACCGGCAGTGGACGGGCCGACCACGTGCTGGACAAAGACTTTGACACGGAGGCTCTCGATAAACCCGGCCTCGTTCTTCTCGGTGAGCGGCAGGAGAAATTCCTCGAAGCCTGGGGCGACGACTGGCGTGGTCACTCGATGAAAGTGCTGCTGAGCCAGACGCTTTTTGCCAATACCGCAACGCATCACGGGAAATACGACGGTTATTTGAAAGCCGATCTCGATTCCGGGAGCTGGCCGCAGACACCCCGCAACCGGGCGGTCGAGATCCTGCGCAAGTCCATGGCTCTTCATGTGAATGGTGACCAGCACCTCGCGACGCTGACGCAGTATGGCGCGGCAAAACAGCGTGACAGCAATTGGTCTTTCTGTACCCCGGCGATTGCGGTGGGTTACCCCCGCTGGTGGCGCCCCGACGAGGTCGGCATGCCTCACGAAAATCGACCGGCGCAGGGCGAGGCGAACACGGGAGAATATCTCGATGGATTCGGGAACAAAATCTACGTCTACGCCGTCGGTAATCCCGAAGTCGGCACCGCCCCGAATCGTTACGACAAAGCGCATCAGAAGGGCAGCGGCTTCGGTCTCATCACGGTGGACACGGCGGCGAAAACCTATCGCATGGAGGCCTTCCGTTTCCTCGTCGATGCGACGGATGGCAAGCCGGAAAATCAATTCCCCGGTTGGCCGCTCACGATTCATCAGGCGGAGAATCGCGGGGAGAATCGGGTCGGATAAAAATCATAGGCTTGCATGCGCGCACAGATAATGCTCATTCTGTGTATGCCATCGAAGACGATCTCCCTTAGTGTGGAAGCTTATGAACGGCTGAATCGGAATCGGATCGGTGCCGGCGATTCTTTCAGTCAAATCGTGATGCGGGCCTCCTGGGAAGAAGAAACAGTGACTGCTGCCGAGCTACTTGAACACTGGGTGAATACTCCGGCCATTTTGACGGAAGGGGAACTGGATTCCATTGAATCAGCGAAATCCGCTGATGAAGTTCCGGAGGATAAATGGAATCGAAATTGATCCTCGAAACCACCTTTTTGATTGATCTCGAGCGGGAGAAACATTGCGGTGCAGGTTCGGCGGTGCGGTTTTTGGAGGAGCACAAGAAGGTCCAACCCTACCTAACCCATACGGTTTGCGGTGAAATAGCCGCCGGATTGTTGATGTCAGATCGTGCTCGTTGGTCGGCATTCGTTCGTCCCTTCCGCGTGCTTCCGTGGACGACGGAGATCGATTGGCACTATGGGACCGTCTACCGTTACCTTCAGAAAAATGGACAACTTATTGGCACTAACGACCTTTGGATAGCGGCGACCGCTCTCGCGCACGACCTTCCGCTGGTGACCGCGAATACCGCTCACTTCCAGCGCGTGCCCGGATTGCGTTTTCTGGAGTATCGCTCCTGAGTTGGAACCGTAAAAATCGAGATTGCGCTCTTGAATCGCGCCGCTTCACGTCTCAGAATGAGTGCTCGCTCCATTTTTAACATCCGTTTCCGTCGATGAAGTTTGTTCTGTTTTTAAGTGCCGTTTCTTTGCTTGGGTTCTCCTCCGCCGCTGCTCAGGAAAACACGGCCAAACGCCCCAACATCCTCTTCGCCATCGCCGATGACTGGGGTGTCCATGCCGGTGCCTACGGGACTCTGTGGGTGAAGACGCCGGGCTTTGACCGCATCGCAAAAGAGGGAGTCCTCTTTACCCATGCCTACACGCCGGTCGCGAAGTGCGCTCCATCGCGCGCCATCGTTCTGACCGGGCGTCATGCCTGGCAGCTTGAGGAGGCGGGAAATCACATGTCGGTGTTTCCGCCCAAGTTCAAGAGCTGGCCCGAAGTTCTCATGGAAAAAGGCTGGCACATGGGCATCACTGGAAAGGGGTGGGGACCCGGCATTGCCAACGATGCCGGGGGTAAAGCCCGCCAGATCACCGGTGTCGGATACAACAAACGGAAAATGACCCCACCGACCGGCGAGATTTCGGCAACGGACTATGCCGGCAATTTCGTGGATTTTCTCGAGGCTGCTCCCGGTGATAGACCGTGGTGCTTCTGGTATGGTTCCCTGGAGCCCCATCGGGCCTACGAGTTTCAATCCGGTATTAAGAAGGGTGGTAAAAGATTATCCGATATTGATCGTGTCCCCGAGTACTGGCCCGACAACGAAACGGTTCGCAATGACATGCTCGATTACGCGTTTGAGGTTGAGTATTCGGACAATCACCTCGTCCGCATGCTCGCGGAACTCGAGCGCCGGGGGGAGCTCGACAATACTGTCGTCATCGTCACTGCTGATCACGGTATGCCTTTCCCACGGGTCAAAGGCTACGCCTACCATGACAGTAACCACATCCCCCTCGCGATTCGCTGGCCGGCGGGAATGAAAACGACGGGGCGGGTGATCGAGGATTTTGTGAACTTCACCGAGATCGCGCCTACCATCCTCGATCTGGCGGGAATTCCCCAATCTGAAAGCGGCATGGCGACGATCACCGGAAAAAGCTGGCGGCCCCTTTTGGAAAGTGATCGTGACGGTCGCATCGAAGCGTGGCGGGATTTTACCCTGGTTGGCAAGGAGCGGACTGATATTGGTCGGCCCTATGACTGGGGCTACCCGATTCGCGGCATCATTCGTGACGATTTTCTTTATCTCCGGAATTACGAACCCGACCGCTGGCCGGCCGGAAATCCCGAGACCGGTTATCTCGATACCGACGGAGGACCTACCAAAACCACCATTCTCGAAGACGGCCGCCGTGACCGCAGTGATCCCCACTGGGCGCTCAGTTTCGGGATGCGTCCGGACGTCGAGCTCTTCCATCTTGGTCCTGATCCCGATTGTGTGAAGAACCTCGTCGGAGAGAAAGACCAGGCGGACCGTCTCGCTGCCCTCGAAGCGGAGATGACCGCGAGACTGGAGGAGCAGGGCGATCCCAGGATGTTTGGCAATGGATCTCTCTTCGACGAGTATCCGATTCACACTCCTGTTACCAGCGATTTCTATGAGCGATTTATGAAGGGCGAACTCAAAAAATCCAGTGCCGGGTGGGTCAACCCCTCCGACTTCGAGCCCGAACCGCTTCCGCAGACCTCCGCCAAACTTCCATGAAAAATATCTCCATCGTCCTCTTTCTGGTCCTTGTTTTCCTGCTCCCCGCAAAAGCCGAAAAGCCTAACATCCTCTTTATCGCGATTGACGATCAGAATGACTGGATCGGTCATCTCGGCGGGCATCCTCTCGCAAAGACACCACATCTCGATGCCCTCGCGTCGCGCGGAACCTCATTTTTAAACGCGCATTGCAATGCCCCTCTCTGCAATCCGTCACGCACCAGTCTGCTTCTGGGATTGCGGCCGACCTCCACCGGGATCTACGGTCTCGCCCCCTGGTTCCGGACGGTTCCGGGTCTTGAAAATCGTGTGACCCTGCCACAGCACTTTGCGGCGAACGGCTACCGCACGCTCGCGGCGGGAAAGATCTACCACGGCGGCACCGGCAGTGGTGGTCAGCCGGGCAAGGGGAAAGGCAAGGGCAAAGGGGATGGTCAGGCCTCAGGGACCGTGCCTGTTGAGTTTGACGTCCGCGGTCCCGCTACAGGTATCGGCGCGAAACCCCCGAAAAAGTTGATCCCGCCCACTCCGATGGGGGATCATCCGGCGATGGATTGGGGCGTCTGGCCACTCGACAACGATGACTCTTCAAAAGGTGATTACCAACTTGCGACCTGGGCGGTCGAGCAGATCGAGGCGTCTTCTACGGAGCAGCCGTTTTTCCTAGCTGCCGGATTCTTCCTGCCGCATGTCCCGTGCTACGCGACACAGAAGTGGTTCGATCTTTATCCTGACGATGACAGCGTCCTGCCTCTCATCCAGCGTGGGGATCGCGACGACACTCCCCGATTTTCCTGGTACCCTCATTGGAGTCTGCCTGAACCTCGTCTCAAATGGGTCGAGGAGAATCACCAGTGGCGCAACCTCGTGCGGAGCTACCTCGCCTGCACCAGTTTTGTGGATGCTCAGATCGGTCGTGTCCTGGAAGCCCTGGAGAAAAAGGGCCTCAATGACAACACCGTTGTCGTCGTCTGGGGTGATCACGGCTGGCATCTCGGAGAAAAGGCCATTACCGGCAAAAACACGCTCTGGGATGAGGGGACCCGTGTGCCACTTATCTTCGCCGGTCCCGGTGTGACTCCCGGGGGCAGAAGCACGCAGCCCGCAGAGTTGCTCGACATTTACCCGACGCTGATCGATCTCGCGGACCTTCCTGTCAGGGCCGATCTTGAAGGGATCAGTCTCCTACCGCAATTGACCGATGCCGCGGTGAAACGCGAGCGTCCTGCGATCACCAGCCACAACAAGGGGAACCACGGTATTCGTTCCGAGAACTGGCGTTACATCCGCTACGCCGATGGCAGCGAGGAGCTCTATGATATGCAGAAAGATCCTAACGAGTGGACTAATCTGGCGGGTGATCCGGCCTACGCTGCGGTCATTGCGGATCACAAAAAGTGGATTCCCCAAATCGATCTCGATCCCGCTCCGGGCAGCGCCAGTCGTGTCCTGACCTACGATCCTACGACAGACGAGGCGATCTGGGAGGGGACGACGGTGAAGCGCAGTGATCCGATTCCGGAGTGAAGAGGGTTGGATCGTTGATCAAAGAGGGTATAGTCCCGCGTTTCTAACAACCAAAGACATGTTTCAAAACGGCCAGCGAGTGGTGTGTATCGACGATCAGTTCGATCCCTGGGTATTTGATCTTTACACGTCCCTCCCGAAGCGCAATCAGGTCTACACGGTTCGCGCGATGGGCGCGGGGCGGTCCAATCCGCAGTTTTCGCTGACTGACGACGCCAAGTTGACGATCAGCGGGGCCGACTTTGATATTCTCCTCCTCCTTGTTGAGCTCAATAATCCCGACGATCCTCATTCAAGCATCAAGCAGGAACTGGGTTTTCGCGCGGAACGCTTTGCTCCGCTGCAGGAGGATCTCGATGAGATGGAGGAGGTGGAACTTGTAGGCTTCGGTGAGGAAGCGAAGGGCTGGAATACCGGAAGTTAGTCCATGGCGAAGGGAATCGGAGTCACCCTGCTGTTTTGCGTTTTTGCGCTCACGATGGTTGCCCAGGAAAAAAAGAATTTTCGGCCAGTCTTCATCGCTCATCGCGGGGCAAGCGGCTATCTACCAGAGCACACGCTCGAGGCGACGGTGATGGCTCATGGCCTCGGGGCCGATTTTATCGAGCAGGATGTGGTGCTTTCAAAAGACGACGTGCCTATGGTCTTGCATGACATTCATCTCGACGATGTGTCGGACGTGAAGACTCGTTTTCCCGGTCGCGCGCGCAAAGACGAGCAGTTTTACGCGATCGATTTCACTCTCGCCGAGTTAAAGACGCTTCAGATGAAAGAGCGGTTTAAGCCGGCGACCGGCGAGAGGGTCTATCCTGGACGCTATGCGGGAGGTGGTCCTGTTTTCCGGATCGCGACACTGGAGGAGGCCCTGCAACTCATTGCCGGACTGAACGCCTCGACCGGGCGCGAGGCAGGGATTTATCCCGAGATCAAGCAGCCTGCCTGGCATCATGCCGAGGGCAGAGATCTCAGTGCGGTGGTCCTGCCGCTGCTGAAGCGTTTTGGCTATGCAGAAAAGAGCGACAAATGTTATCTCCAGTGTTTTGAGTTTCCCGAGATCAAACGAATCCGGGAGGAACTGGGTTACAAGGGGCGGCTCATCATGCTGATGGGAGGCGGGCAAAAACCGGCTGCGGTCGCGCAGCGTTCTCCTGAAGGCCTGCGTGAACTGGCAATGTACGTCGATGGCATCGGGCCACCGATCAGTGAAATTGTGACCGGGACGAGTCCGTCAGACATCGCGATCACTGCGCTCGTTCATCATGCTCATGATGCCGGTCTCATCGTCCATCCTTATTCGGCGAGAGCCGATGAACTGCCGAAATGGGCGACGAGCTATGGCGAACTTCTGCGGGTGCTCTTCGACGACGCGAAAGTGGACGGGCTCTTCACTGATTTTCCCGGACGATCTCGGTAGGGGAAGGTAGAGTGGAGAGACGGGAGCCTTTCGATTCTGCCACTGTCCCGAAGGTCATCTCAAGCCTGCTCGAGGCGTTTCTTCTCTGCCTTCGTCTTCATTCGAATGTTCAGCATTTCCGTGAAGACGGAGAACGCCATCGCGAAGTAGACAAACCCCTTCTGGAAGTGGACATGGAACCCTTCGGCAACCAGGGTCGTGCCGATGAGAAGGAGGAAGGAAAGCGCGAGGACCTTCACGGTGGGATGGCGGCTGATGAAGCTGCTCACCGATCCGGCAAAAACCATCATGAAGCCGACCGCAATCATCACGGCGACGATCATGATCGTGATGTGATCGACCATGCCGACGGCGGTGATGACGGAGTCGAGCGAAAAGACGATGTCGAGCACCGCGATCTGTACGAGGATGGCCCCGAGCGCCGCTTTGGCTCTCCCGGCATCATGTTCGGCCTCGGCATGCCCTTCGACCTTTTGGTGGAGTTCCGTCGTGCTTTTCCAGAGGAGGAAGAGGCCTCCCAGAATAAGGATGAGATCCTTACCCGAAATGGCATGCGCAGTGATCGTAAAGAGTGGCTCCTTCAATTGCATGACCCAGGTGATGCAGAGGAGCAGCAGTATCCGGGTCACCATCGCGAAGGCGAGGCCGAGAAAGCGGGCCTTTGCCCGTTGCGCTTCGGGCAGTTTGTCCACGAGGATGGAGATAAAGACGATGTTGTCGATTCCCAGCACGATCTCCATGACGGTGAGCGTCAGCAGGGCGATCCAGGCTTCAGGGCTGTTGATCCACGAGAAGTCAAAAGTAGTGGAGGCGATAAAGGGAGTAAAATCCGTCATGCGATGCAGAGAATAGCGCCCAGGTTGTCGCTCGCAATGAGGAATCGAGGCGGACGATTCTTTTTCCGTGGGTCCTCCACACTCCGAGAATTCTCATTTCTGAAACTTTCTTTTGCAATTTGGTTAAGAAGTTTTTAAAAGATAGGTTTTCTGATAGATTAGTTTGAATAAATGGGTGGCAAATGGTTGAGGTTGTGTTATAATTACCATAACGAAACCGCCGGGCGTGGTAACGCACCCGAAACACACACTAATTTCCGAGAAAGAATGTTACGAGGCTTGCTCAGCTTCGGCAGCTTGTTGCTTGCCGTCGGTGCGGCTCTGCTTATTGGCTTACAGGAGTCAGGCAGAGTTGATGTTTTTGGCATTTATCGTCCGCTTCCCAAGCTGGATGCCGCCTTTCAACGCGGATTTCGCTCGGATTCCATGGTTCGCATTAATAGTATGCGTGTTCCTGCCGGAGTAGGTGAGGTCCGCGTGGATGAACCTATTCAGGGGTTTCTTGAAGATTTTGTCAGGACCCGTGCTCGTCCCGAGAATATTGAACTGGATGACATCTTTGATGCGATTCAAACGAAGTTTCCCGGTGCTCAGTACCTCGCTGCGAACTTGATCACTTCGACCACCCGGGAGGATCTCCTCAGTAAACTGGCCGGCTGGACCGCAGTAGCGAATCCCGATTTTGACTCAATCAATACCATGATCTTTCCTGCAGGGGCAAGGCTCGGGGCTCTCGGTGTGATGTCCCGCCGGATTCCGGAATTCTCGCTTCACGCCGCAAACGATGGAGGCGGTCGCTTTTTTAATCGATGTCCTCATTGCCGGGTGATCCATGCTCTGGAGTTGGACCGGGACTCCAGGACTCTCATTCTGTCCTGCCCGCATTGTGAGCTTCCTTTCGATGTTCTCGCAGTGGGAACCAGCGGAGAGATCCGCAAGGCGACCGATTTTCTGGAAGGCTTCAAGTTGCCGGTTCAGCAGAGTGGCACGGGGCGATCTGTTGAGGAGGATAGGCTTATTGCCTTATGGGGAAAGGTCGCCGATCATTGCGAATACGAACTTGATCAGGACCGGCGTTCGGGTGTGGCCGGGCAGGCCGGGCAGGCGAGGTCCCGGGAGGTCTGGAAAGTTTCCCGGGAGACCTGGGAGGAAGCGGCTGGTGATTGCGAAGACACCTCGATTCTGCTCGCCGACGTTCTTATCAGTGGCGGATTTGAAGCGCGTGTCGCGATCGGGTGGAACGGAAACATCGGGCAGCATGCCTGGGTCGTTGTGCGGATTGGCGACCGTCAGTATATCCTTGAATCGACCCTGCAGAAGAAGATTGAGCGAAGCGATCTGGTGTCCGTCGAGGCCGCTTCCGCCTTTTATCAGCCCGAGCAATTGTTCGACCGGGAGCATATCTACTACTCCACAGCACGCCCTGATCGCTTCCGGCTTGATTATTTTTCAAGCGAGTTATGGAAGACCATTCCCGGAGGGGAGGAACCGGCAAAAGCCTTTTCTCTGAGGTGATCGGCCCCGCTGATGCGGATGCCCCGTTCTCCTGCCTTCAGGGCTTTGTTTGGCAGGCGCATGACAAAGTGTCAAAGGCGTCCTTCAGTCAATTGACGTACGGCCTGTGCCTCGTTACGGTCCCGGCTATGAAATTGCTCCGCTTTGGATCCCCCGGCAACGAAAAACCAGGTCTGCAACTCGAAGATGGCTCGCGCATCGATGCTTCGGGTTTCGGGATGGACTGGAATCACGACTTTTTTGCCGATCCGGCGAATCTTGAAAAACTGACCGCCTGGGCGGCCGCGAATGCCGCGACCGCGCCAAAGGTCGGTCCCGCGACCCGTCTCGGCTCCGCGGTGGCCCGCCCCGGCAAGCTGATCTGCATCGGTCTGAACTTTTCAGATCATGCCGAAGAGGCGGGCATGGATATCCCGAAGGAACCCATCGTCTTTTTTAAGGCGACCAGTGCGATGTGTGGACCAAACGACCCGGTCGTGATTCCCCGTGGCAGCGAGAAGACTGACTGGGAAGTGGAGTTGGCTTTTGTGGTGGGTAAAAAAGCAAGTTATGTCACTAAGGAGGAGGCGCTTAATCATGTCGCCGGTTATGTCCTGCATAATGACTACAGCGAGCGTGCCTATCAGCTCGAGCGAGGTGGCCAGTGGGTGAAAGGCAAGAGCTGCGATACGTTTGCCCCGATCGGGCCTTTTGTGGCGACGAGCGATGAGATCCCTGACCCGGAGAATCTGAAAATGTGGCTGACCGTCAACGGCGAAACGAAACAGAATGGCAACTCGAACAAGCTGATCTTCGGCATTGCCCACCTCGTGAGTTACCTCAGCGAGTTCATGACCCTGGAACCCGGCGATGTCGTCTCCACAGGCACTCCCCCCGGGGTCGGCATGGGCGCCAAGCCGCCACAGTTCATGAAGCCCGGCGATGTCATCGAGCTTGGTATCGAAGGACTGGGTTCATCGACTCAGACAGCAGTGGCCTGGTCGAGGTAGGAAGGAGTCATGGGGCATGGGTGGGAGCGGTGTCCCGATCATCCCGGCAGGGGGGATTTTGTTTTTTCCAGGAGGCGGATTTCCCGGACGACCATCGTTTTGTCGATCGCCTTGCACATGTCGTAAATCGTCATTGCCGCGATGCTGACGGCGGTGAGGGCCTCCATCTCGACACCGGTTTTGGCGTCAGTCCGCACCGTACAGAGGATGCGGATGCCGGTTTCTCTCGATTCGAAATCTACTGCTACTTTGGTAAGCGGCAGTTGATGGCAAAGCGGGATGAGATCGGCGGTTTTTTTCGCGGCTTGAATCGCGGCGACCCGGGCGACGGCGAGGACATCGCCTTTGGGCACCTGCCCGTCAGTGATCGCGGCGAGGGTAGCGGTTTGCAGTTCAATAAATCCTTCCGCTATCGCCTCGCGTCGTACGACTTGCTTATCTGAAACATCGACCATGGCGGCCGTGCCGTCGGGGCGTAGATGGGTTAGTGCTGGTCCTTTGTCCATCATCGCAATAACTCACCCCCCGATCGCAATCATGCGGCGACCCGGCTGGTAGTTTTCCCGGAACTCGTGCATCTCGGGCTTTCGTTCGACGACGTGCCGAAAAAAGCGGGCGACATCATCATCCGTCATCGCTTCGTTGCGCAGAACTTCGCGCATGTCGAATTCCAGATGGCTCCCGAGGCAGGGGCGCAGTTTGCCCTCACAGGTGAGGCGCAGCTTGTTGCAGGTCTCGCAGAAGTGGAGAT
>JAGNMT010000558.1 GCA_017991025.1 Verrucomicrobiales bacterium | reverse complement strand
CCGTCATCCGGTCCAGTTCGTCACCGTTTCCGCTTCGTGGAACCAGGTCGGAAAGATTCGAAACATCCGTGTTTTCCAGGGCCTCGGTCAATTCCTCGATCGGGCGGAGGGCACGCCGCATCAGCATGCCGCCTCCGAAGATGCCGAGAAGGATCGCCGGCAGTCCGCCGTAGAGAATGATTTCGAAGGTCTCAAACAGAGGATCGTGTTTCAAGGCTGCCTCGGCTCCACCTCGCAGAGCCTCGTTGCGTTGCTCGGTGAATTCAAACCAACTCCAGAACCCGACGATCACCAGTGAGAAGCTGAGCGTGACGGAGTAGTAGAGCAGAATGCGGCGGCGCAGAGTCATGGCTGAAGGCGAAGGGCGTAGCCGAGGCCACGAACGGTTTGGATGAGGGAGGGGGAAGCTTCCCGGTCGATCTTGTCGCGGAGTCGGCGGATGTAGACCTCGACGAGATTGGTCCCCGGATCGAAATCATACTCCCACACCGCACTGATGATATCTCTGCGGCTGACCACGCCGCCTTCCGCACGGAAGAGGCATTCGAGGAGCAGGCTCTCCCGCGTGGAGAGCTCGATCCGCTTGCCCCCGCGCCGCGTCTCTCTGGTGGCCTGGTCGAAGGTGAGGTCGCCCAGCGAGAGCACCGAGGGCTTCGGCGGGCTGTTTCTTCTCAGCAGGGAACGCAGTCGTGCCATGAGCTCGGACATCGCGAAGGGTTTCGGCAGATAATCGTCGGCCCCCGCGTCCAGCCCCTCGACGCGCTGCTCCACCTCGCCTCGTGCGGAGAGCATGATGACCGGTGTGGTGTGCCCCCTAGCCCGGAGTTCCCTCACCAAGCTGAGTCCATCCAGCTTCGGCAGCATAATGTCCACCAGCAAGACATCGAAGCCGCCACGGAGCGCCTCATCGAGCCCTCCCTTCCCGTCCTCCGCCCACACCACCTCGAACCCCTCGCTTCTCAGCGTGCTGCCAAGCAGAGCGGCGGTCTTCGGTTCATCTTCAACGATCAGGAGGCGCATTCAGGTTCTAGGTCATCCGCAGACACCATGGGGACAAATGAAAGAGTTGTCATTAACATCCTTCCCTGAGCCTGCGCCAGGAAGGAGCCGCCAGGATGGCTCGGTGCCTCCAAGAGCGGCAAGGACTCGCGAATGCGTAAATTCCCGGTCCCGGAAAATAGGCTTCAATGTTGCGGGGTGGGTTTTTCTTTCGCTTGGACCTGAGGCGAACCCAACGGGCAATCAGCCAAACGGCGACTGTCATCACGCCTCGTCCCGAGTCACTCCGCCAAGGAGACGGAGGGAATTCAAGATCACCAGCAGGGTCGCTCCGGTGTCCGCGAGAATGGCGAGCCAGAGTCCCGCCATGTCGAGGAAGGCGAGGGTGAGGAACAACGCCTTGATGGAGAGGGCGAAGGCCACGTTGAACTGAATGATGCGGACGGTGCGTCTCCCGATGCGGACCGTTTCGGCGACCTTGCGCAGGTCGTCCTTCATCAAGGCGATATCGGCAGTCTCGATGGCCGTGTCGCTGCCGATGGCACCCATCGCAAAACCAACCGTGGCGATGGCAAGGGCGGGCGCGTCATTCACTCCGTCACCGATCATTCCGACGTGACGATACTCTTCCACGAGACGACGGATGTGATCGACCTTTTGCTCCGGCAGGAGATCTCCGAAAGCTTCGTCGATGCCCGCTTGTTTGGCGATGGTGGTGGCGGTTCGCTGGTTGTCGCCGCTGAGCATGATGACCTCCTCGATTCCGGCAGCGTGAATCTCGCGGAGCGCCTCGACCACCTCGGGCCTCAGTGTGTCGGCGATGGCGATGATGCCGAGGATCTCACCGTCACATCCATCGTGCGGTTGATGGCCAATTACGGCGAGGGACTGCCCCTTTTCCTCGATGGAGGAAAGAACGCCTTCGATCCCGGGACCGCAGAG
Organism: Verrucomicrobiales bacterium; assembly: GCA_017991025.1. GTDB lineage: Bacteria > Verrucomicrobiota > Verrucomicrobiia > Verrucomicrobiales > DEV007 > Arctic95D-9. The sequence goes on along the minus strand of JAGNMT010000558.1, from coordinate 1,270 downwards.
ACCTGTCTCATGCGTCAGCTTGTGGTTTCCGATGAAATGGGGATGACCCGCTATTGTCGCCGTGGCGCCGCGCCCGGTGATGGAAACGTAGTTCTCGATGGGCGGAATCGTCAGACCCTTCGCCCGGGCGGCCTCGGTGATGGCGATGGCAATGGGGTGTTCGGAATGACTGTTGATGGCGGCGGCCCTCGCAAGAATTTCATCCTCGGAGAGGGCGGACTGTGAAACGATCCCGACAACCTTCGGGGTTCCTTGGGTGATGGTGCCGGTCTTGTCGACGGCGAGCGCACGGAGTTTTCCAACTGACTCGAGATGGACCCCGCCCTTCACAAGGACTCCACGACGAGCGAGGGCGGTGAGGCCGGAGACAATGCTGACAGGTGTTGCGATGACGAGAGCGCAGGGACAGGCGATGACCAGCAAGACGAGTGACCGGTAGATCCAGAAGAGCCACGGTTGTCCGAACAGTAGCGGGGGGACGAGCGCCACGAGGATCGCGAGGACAAAAACCGCAGGAGTATAGATCGCAGCGAACCGGTCCACGAACCGCTGGGTCGGCGGTTTGTTTTCCTCTGCCTCTCCCACGAGCTGGATGATGCGGGCAAGGGTGGAGGCGGCGGCCGGTTTGGAAACCTGAACGACGAGCGATCCCTCGCCATTCACCGTGCCCGCGTAAACCGTGTCACCGACCTGTTTTTCCACGGGCAAGGACTCCCCGGTGATGGGGGCCTGATTGACGCTGGAACTTCCCGACATGACTTCGCCATCGAGGGGGATGCGACTGCCGCTTTTGATCAGGATTTCGGTCCCGACTTCGACCTCCTCGACGGGGGTTTCTTTTTCGGATCCATCAGGCGAGCGGACGAGGGCGGTTGGCGGCGAGAGCTTCAGCAAGGCATCGACAGCCCGTCGGGCACGTCCCGCCGCCCAGGATTCGAGCAGTTCCGAGAGGGCGAAGAGGAAGACGACGCTGGCGGCTTCGGCATATTCTCCGATGATCCACGCGCCGGTGACGGCGACGGACATGAGGACATTGATATCGAGCCGGAGTTTTCTCAAGGCTCCCCAGGCAGCGGGAAAGACGAGCGCCCCTCCTGCGAGTGTGGCGGCGGCGAAGGCGGAGATGGTGAGCCAGCCTGGGCCTGCGTGGGTCCAGTGCAAGATCAGGCCGATGCCGGTGAGAATTCCCGAGGCGATGACGAGAGCCCCCTGTGGAAGCTGGGTGTCATCATGCCCGTGCTCGCAGGAACCGCAGGATTTGGTATTAGAT
>JAGNMT010000557.1 GCA_017991025.1 Verrucomicrobiales bacterium | reverse complement strand
ATCTGGATGGCAGAAGTGGCGCATGAAAGCAGCAAAGTCTGGAGCAGCAAACCCCTCACCGCTGTCTTCCTGTCCTCGATGCGGCACTACCGCGGGACGCTGCGAGCCAGGGGATGGAGGATTTCATCCGGCAAACCCTCAAGTGGCGTGAGTATGTGCGAGGTATCTACTGGCAGAATATGCCAGACTATGCGGCCCTTAATGCACTCCAACCCCTGCCCGGGTTCTACTGGACCGGCGAGACCGGGATGGCCTGCCTGCGCGATGCCCTCGGCCAAACGCTGAGGCTGGATTATGCGCATCACCATGCAGGTGAAAAACCTCTCGCGTCTCGATGAGTCCAAGCGCGATGAGATCAGGGCGCAGTCTGCGGAGTTGCGGCGTCCACCCGGCCGCTGATTTCGCGAATGTTGATGCAGCCTTCGCCCTTGAGGCGGCGGTCGGAAAGAAGATCGGCGGCTGGAATAGACCATCTAATTCTTCCACACTGTTGAATAATCACATACATATCCCCCGTCTATTAGCCCGTGATCTCCCGGATTTCCTTTCCCGGCATCCTGCTGTGGGGTTGCCGGGACCGAGTCAGGTGGGGAAAACGAACTGGCATTGACCTGCTTCAGCAGTCGTCGGAAAGGATAGGCCGATTCCCGCCTTCCGTTTCAGCACTCCTACTCAAACAAACTCATCATTTCCCCTTCACTGAGATGGGCATCGCCCGCTTCATCGAGTAGTGACTCGGTGAGCGCCCGCTTGCGATTCTGCAAGGTAAGAATCTTCTCCTCGACCGTGTTGCGTGTAATCAGCTTGTAGCTCGTCACGACGCGATCCTGCCCGATGCGGTGGGCGCGGTCGGTGGCCTGGGCTTCGACAGCGGGGTTCCACCAGGGATCGACATGGATCACGGTGTCTGCCCCGGTCAGGTTAAGTCCGACACCCCCTGCTTTCAGGCTGATGAGAAAAACCGGCACTTCCTTTTCCTGGAATCGCTTCACCACTTCGGCCCGATTCCGGGTCTGACCGTCGAGGTAACAGAAGTCGATCTGTTTCGCCACGAGTTGCGGCACGATGAGTTGCAGCATCTCGACAAACTGACTGAAGACGAGGACGCGGTGCCCGCCCTCGAGTGCCTCGTCGAGCAACTCGGCGAGAACCTCCGCCTTCACCGACGCCTCCTCTTCTTCGATTTCCTTCAGACCGAGCAACCGCAGGTCACAACAGGTTTGCCGGAGCCGCAGCAGGGCGGTGAGGGCGAGCATGCGTTTGCGTCCCCCCTGCGCCTCGAGCAGCGAGGTTTTGCTTTCCAGAAGAAGCCTGGCATAGACCTCCCGCTGCATCGGCTTGAGATCACAAAAAATGACCTGTTCGATCTTCTCCGGAAGGTCCCGGGCCACTTCGCTTTTAAGACGGCGCAGAATGACCGGCCGAAGCCGTCGTGCAAGCCGCTCACGGACCGGTCCCGCCGACTCCGGCGTCCCGAGCGGCTTCACAAAACGCTCCGTGAAACTCTGACGGCTCCCGAGATACCCCGGCAGGGCAAAACGCGAAATGGACCAGAGATCCTGCACCGAGTTCTCGATGGGTGTTCCTGTCAGGGCGAAACGATAGGTTCCCTTGAGACGATGCGCGGCCTGGCTGATCTGCGCTTCCGGATTCTTGATGTTCTGTGCTTCATCGAGAATGACAACATCAAAGGTGCGATCGCGATACCATTCCTCATCACGGCGGAGAAGTGCGTAACTGGTCACGAGAATGTCCGCATCTCCATGCGCCGCGAGCGTTTTCTCCCGGTCGGGGCCCTCAATTGCGATTGTCTTCAGATCGGGGACAAACTTTTCCGCCTCAGCGACCCAGTTGTGAACGAGGGAGGAGGGGCAGACGACGAGGGCCGAACCGCCCACGGAATAGATAAATGATAGGGTCTGGAGTGTTTTTCCGAGGCCCATGTCATCAGCGAGGATTCCGCCCATGCCCTGCGAGGCGAGCCCCTGCATCCACTCCACTCCGGCCTGCTGATAGGGACGCAGCGTGGCCGTCAGTTCCGTCGTCAGCTCGTAAAACTCAATCCCCTCCCCCGTCGTTTTCCAGGGGAGCGTCCCATCAGCACCAAATCCCAGCCCGGCGACTGTTTCGCGCAGGTATCCGGCCTGCGTCTGGTCGACCCGATAGGTGCCCGGCTGCAACTGTTGCGGATCGCAGTCGTTGATGATCTCGCTGAGACTTTCGGCTAGGCCGGTATCGAGGACCGCGATTTTTCCCCTCGCCATCGTCTTGCTCGACTGACCCATTTGGAGGAGCCGTTGGATCTCCTGCCTGGAAACGGATTCTCCCGACGGAGTTCCAAAATCAACCTCCAGCGCGAACCAGTCCTCCCCCCCGGGTCGGAAATGCATTGTCGTGGTGATCGGCTCAACCTGCCCGAGGGCATGATCAAATCGCTCGCCGGTCGTGGTCTGCCAGCGTTTCTGAAAGGCCGGATAACCGTGAGCGAGGAACTGCAGAATCGCCGCTTTGTCCTTCAGGACAAAACGTCCCTCCGTCCCGCGCCGGACGAACCCTGCGACCTCGATCTCGGTAACCGCGGCCTTCTCGACAGCCGTGTCGGCGAGGTGAAGGACGCCCTCCTTCTCACGAACCGGCATTTTCCCGGTGCCCGCGGCGATGACCTCGCCATCATAGACAAAGTTCAAATTAGCATCGAGATGATTGAGTGATCCCTCGAGTTCAAGGAGTATCTCCGGCCTCGGCCGAACGAGCTGAATAGCTGTCGTCTCAAAATGATCCTGCCATTGCGGGAAGACGGATGGAAAATCAGTCGGCTCGAGTGTAAGTCCCGTTCCGAGCAGAGCCGCCGAATCGGATCCGAGTCCGTGTGCGACAGGCTGCACCCGGGTTTTCCCGTCAAAAACCCAACTCCCCGACCGTGCGATCAACGGGATCTGGCCGGTTGCCCATTCGGCCCGGAAGCGCAAGCCATTGAGCCGCTTCAATGGCGGACGAAAAGCACGAGACGAGATATGAAGCGGTCCGGTTTTGCCCAGAGTAACGCCGGGATGCCCCGGAATCGTGGACAGCAATTGCGAAAAGTCATCGGCCGCGACGAGGAGGACACCGGGAACCTCCGTTGGCGAAAGCTGTTGCAGGGCCCGATAGAGAACGGCGTCGCCTGCATCTAAGAAGAGCTTCACCGTGGCGGGAACCGATTTCAGAAGACGCCGGT
>JAGNMT010000556.1 GCA_017991025.1 Verrucomicrobiales bacterium | reverse complement strand
AGACGACTTGAGATCTCGATCTCTTCCATGTCCTCCCGCGTTGGCAATCCGATGCCGAGAATCTTCTCCAAATTAATTTCCTCCTCCCGGGTTGGGGAGAGAAGATCAATCCAAACCGTCTCATCAAAGTTATCGGATTCGACGAGCCGGGCATTAGTGATTTGATAGGCAATTTTCAAGACAGGCGGTTCTTTTTCGTAATCTGTTCGCTCTTCGCATGAATATCAAGAGGGTTCGATCATCTGACTAACCCGGTTTGTTCGCGTCAAACCATCCTTTGGTTCGCTGGCAAACCTTCACGAGTAAGAGCATGATCGGCACCTCGATCAGAACCCCTACGACCGTCGCGAGGGCGGCACCGGAGGAGAGACCGAAGAGCATCACGGCCGTGGCGATAGCGACTTCGAAATGATTCGAGGCACCTATCATGGCGGCGGGAGCGGCGTCCTCATAGGGGAACTTGAGCCATTTGGCCGCCGCGTAGGTGAGGGCAAAGATGAGCACCGTCTGTATGGCCAACGGGATCGCAATCCAGAGAATCGTGAGCGGATTGCTCAGAATCGTTTCTCCTTTGAAGCTGAACAGGAGTAAGAGGGTGGCAAGCAGGGCGGAAATGGAGAGGGGAGAGAGGAGATGGAGAAACTTTTTCTCAAACCACTCCGGTCCTTTGACTCTCATGATCCAGCGTCGTGAGAAGTAGCCGGCGACGAGTGGAAGGGCGACATAGATGGCGACGGACAGCAAGAGCGCCTGCCACGGCACCGGCATTTGATTCACGCCGAGGAGCCAGCCGCCGAGGATGCCGTAGAGAAGGAGCATGGTCAGGGAATTGATGGCCACCATAACGAGGGTCAGTCCCTGATTGCCCTTTGCCAGGTAGCCCCACACGAGCACCATCGCGGTGCAGGGAGCGATGCCGAGCAGGATGGTCCCGGAGATATAGGAGCGGTAGAGATCGACTGTCGTTCCGTCTTTTACGATTTCGGTTCCCGGGAGGAGATCTTTGAAAAAGAAACCGAGGAAGAGCGTCGCGAGGCCCAGCATCGTGAAAGGTTTGATGGCCCAGTTCACAATGAGGGTGAGCAAAACAGGGCGGGGGTTCCGACTGGCTTTGACGACCTCGCCAAAGTCGATTTTCACCATGATGGGATACATCATGAAAAAGAGGCAGATCGCGATGGGGATGGAAACGACCGGTGCACCATTTACATAGATAGCCATGCCGTCGAGCGTTCCGGCAAGTCCGGGCGCCACTTTGCCGAGAGCGATGCCCGCCACGATGCAGAGCCCGACCCAGAGGGTGAGGTAGCGTTCGAAGAATCCCATCGAAGACTTGTCGAGGCTCATAGCGAGTTCGCCTGGAAATCGTCAAGGCAGCAGAAGAGGTTGAGGAGGCAGGGTTTGCGGAGAGAGTAGAAGACCTGATTACCCCGGCGCTCGTCGATCAGTATGCCGACGTTTTTCAGCACCGAGAGATGGCTCGAGACGGTCGACATATCGAGCCCCAGGAGAGCGGTGAGATCGGCGACACAACGTTCCCCACCGGACACGGCGTCGACGATAATGAGCCGGTTCGCATTGCTGAGGGCTTTGAAGACTTCTGCAGCAGCACGGAAATCGCGGAGATGAGCAGGATGACACGGCGAGGACACTACTTTTATACTTTGCCAATTATCAAAGTAATGCAAAGCAAAAAATTTCCGAGGTTCCCCCAATTGGAGCGAGGTTTGTCGCCGCTACGGATTTACGGGCCGGGGCCAATCAAGGTGGCGATGCAGAAAGTCGTAGGTGCCGACTTCGTTGATGGAGTGGGGGCCGGCAAACCACTCGATTTCGCATCGGTCCCCGAGACCGAGTTGAGCGGAGTAAAGTTTCCGGACTTTCGCAAACTCGAAGGCGACTTGCTCATCCGGCCCGACTCCGTCGAAGTGACCGCGCTCGACCATGAAGGGGCGCGGACAAATCAGGGCCGCCATCTCGGCGTAGTTAAAGGTGCCGCCGAGGTTCCATTCGAAGATTTCATACTCGCCCTTGTTGGCATAGCTGTATCGCAGCGAGGCTTCATCCGTTGCGGCGTTCTTCCAGACCCATTCGTTAAAGTCCGCCGAGCAGATCGAGAGACAGTAGCGGTCCACGAGCGGAGGAATACGCATCGCCGATTTACCTCCGTAGCTGAGCCCGTAAAAGGCGATCTTGTCAGGATCGACCCAGGGCTGCGCCGCGAGCCAGGCCGTGATTTGCTGATGCTGCGGCACGATGATGGAAAAGAGTGTTCTGCCGATGGACTGGGCTTTGAACTGCTGCATCCGGAAAAGATCGAAATACTTGTAACCGTTCTGCGGGGCGAAGGTGATGAAGCCCCGCTCCGCGAGCCGTGTCGCGAAGGCCTTGTAGGCCGCGTAATTGCTCTCCCCGATGACGTCCTGCGGGGTCCCCTCGAGTCCGTGCTGGCAGACAACGACGGGGCGCTTTTCGCCGGAGGCGAGATCGAGATCTTTTGGCAGTGTCAGGATGCCGTAGGCGATTACTTTTTCGCCGTCGCTCTCCATCACGTCCATGACGACCTCGTAAGAGAGGGTCTTGTCACCGACCTGATAGGGTCGGGTCCGGACATTCGCGGGGAGGAGCGGGCGTTCGAAATCTCCGATCACTTCGGTGCGGAATTTTTCCCGGTAAGGTTCGATGGTCTTTTTGAAGTTCTCGAGTGAATCGGTTTTGAGGTCGGCGAAATAGTGTTTCCGGTCTTCGGCGGCCTCGATCAGGGCGAGGCGGTTGTGGAGGATAAGTTCGTCTGCCTGATCGCGCCCGGACTTCGCCGGAATGAGAAGAAGTGCACCGCTCGCGGTTTCGGTAGTGACGCCCATGCCAAGTCCCGCGAGGAACTTATGGAGAGTCTCGTCGGAGACTGCCTCGGAATTCTTCACGAGATCCACCTTCGCGATCGAAACCTGTTCCTTGAGTAGTGCCACCTCCGAAGTCACCTCTGCCTCGCTAGGGGGAGAGATGAGGGCTGGTTTCCCTGGAATCTTGCTGCGGTTTTCGAAATCCAGATCGAGTTTCGCGCCCGCCCGGTATCCGAAGGTCGGGTAGGCTCCGTGTTCAATTACGAGCGGTCGCGGCGCGACCAGACCAGCGAGCTCCGCATCACCAAATTCGCGGAGTAGTCCGAACACGTTCCGATCGGCCGGTTCCGTCCAGAGTGTTTCGCGCGGACCGAATGCCCCGC
>JAGNMT010000555.1 GCA_017991025.1 Verrucomicrobiales bacterium | reverse complement strand
GTCTCGGGAGGGTCCTAGTCGCGCTGGTGAGTCCGTCGCTACTCAGCTTTGTCTTTCTGTTCACAGTGGTGACGGGTTCGCTCGCGAGTCTTTGGATGGGACCCGGGCAGGCGAGTGTCGGGGCCTCGGGCGGTATTCTGGGGTGCCTCGGTTTTCTCCTGGTCGTCACGCTGAAGTTCAAAGCATCACTGCCGGGCTATCTTCGGGCGAATCTGATTCAGTCGACGCTTGTCGTTTCGATTTTCGGTTTACTGGGAAACCAGTTTATCGATAATGCAGCGCACGGGGGCGGGCTTCTCGGTGGATTGGTCCTCGGTCTGCTTTTCTTTCCCTGGCTGAAACTGGCGCCGGAAACGACGCCTCCGTTTCTTCGGGGGCTGTCATGGTTGAGCCTTGCGATTCTGATGGGAGGTGTTGCCAAGATCGGTCTCGAGTTGTGGAAAATTTTACCTTCCTGAGTTTGTTAGGAATGCGGGCCTTTCAGGTGCTTCGATTCGGCTTACAGTCCACTCCATCATGTTGCGTCCGGGTTCCCATGAGATAGAAGTGACTTCGTTCGCCCTCGATGACGAGGCGGTCCTTCCCCTCGATCTGGCGAGAGAGTGGCTCAATGAGGAGGAGCGGGACCGGGCCGACCGATTTATCTTCCCGATTCATCGCGATCGTTTCTCCCGTGGTCGGGCCATGTTGCGGCGACTTCTCGCCGGGCATCTCGGGATCGGACCCGACAGGGTGGTCTTTGAAACCAGTGAGCGGGGCAAGCCCTTCCTGCCGGGGGAACCGCTTCATTTCAACCTCTCTCATTCCGAAGGTCGTGCGGCGCTCGCGGTCTCCTGCTTGCCATCGATCGGCATAGACCTCGAGTGTTTTGATCGCCGGGTCGATGTTGACGGTCTCAGTCGGCGATGTTTTCGCGAGTCTGAACTCTGCGGGCTGCGCGATCTCAGCGATGAGGAAAAGCGGCGCGCCTTTTTCTGGATTTGGACTGCCAAGGAAGCCCGCATGAAAGCGACCGGGGAAGGCTTTCATCTCGAGCCGCAGCGTATCGAGATCGTATGTAGAGACGGACTTCCCCGGAATTGTCTTGAACCGGCTTTTCCGGCTGCCCACGTCATGCCGGTGGTTTTTCCGGACGGAGGTGCCGCCTGCACGGTCGTGGCCCTGAGCCCGTTTTCGGTTTCGCTCACCGAAGTCCCGGGTTTCTAAGTCCCGGGGCTGTGAATGATTTCGCGGCGAAACAACGCTTGCCGATTCGGGGGAAGAGACGCTTCTTTGGAGCGAACTCATTTGCTGTGTGTGACCGGTTCATCGAATCGATAGATTCGCGGGGCCGGAAACGATCCCCATGAAAACCCCCTCCGATCCATCAGGCACCCCCGAGGCCTCTTTCGGGAAAACTTCATCGTCACCCTCAACGGAGGCCGAAGAACACCGTCGGCTCATCGCGGAGAATGACGCCCTCATCCTCTCGCCGGATCTTGACAACGGTTTGGCGATCGTTACGGAACGGACCGCTATTTTCACGCGGGCGATTGCGCGCTGGGCGGCAGGGCAACAGGCCGCCTTCGGGTATGAGCGGCCCTTTGCGGTGGTTGCGACCGGCGGCACCGGGCGCGGCGAGGTGACTCCATGCTCGGACCTCGATATCGCTCTTCTTTTCGAAGACGATGTCGAGAAAGAGCCTTGTCGCGCGTTTGTCATGGCGCTCCAGAAGGGCACCGTCAATGGCAGCGATTTTCGGGAGCGCTACGGGTTCCGTTTCACCGCGATGCCCTACGGAATGGCTGATGTGCCGAATCTGCGGGATAAAGATCTCAATGCCTTCCTCGATATGGCGGCGATTCACGATCCGGATGGTTTGGTGGAACGATTCCGGAACCGCATTCGCGAAACATTCGACCCTTTCGAACACTTTCTTCACGTCCGCGATCTGTGGCAGCGTCAATCGGAGCGCACCGGCGCGGTTGCCGACAGGATAGACCGCTTTGATTTGAAAAACGATGCCCAGCGTCTCTTCCTCTGCGGGATCTGGACACTGGCTGGGAAGGAGTTTCTCCCCAGCCGCACCATCTATGCTCGGGTGGCGTCGAGCGATCCCCGCGATCTCGAAGCCTTCCATTTCCTGCTGAGGCTGCGTTGCTGGATTCACCTGAGGCGTCCTCCCGGTGGTCTTCCCACTGCCCTGGGAAATCACGCCGAGGATGTGATGAGTTTTGACGACTTTGATTCGTTTGGCGATTGGCTGGATCCCGATACCGATGAATCCCGGCGATTTGAGTTTGCCGAGGAAGTCCGTTCCCGTCTTCTCTCGGCGCGCCGGCGTATCGCGGCGTTTTCGCGCGGAATTATCGAAAGCGAGCTCCGCCCTGGTCGGCGCATCTCCCCCGGCCATCCCGTGGCGCTCGGGGCGGGCGGTCTCTACCATGCCAATCCTGAAACTTGCGTCACGAACAGTGACCGCAGCCGGGCGGCACTTTCGCTTCTGCTCATGGCTCAGCGATACGGATTGCCCGTCGATTCGTGCGAATTGCTCACTACGTTCCGGCATGCGGGTGACTGGCTCGAGCCCGTGGTGGAACTGGGAGCACTTTTCCTGGAATCGCGAGGCAGCCTGGCGGGAACCTTTGATTTCCTTTCCCGCATTCCGGGGGCGGAGGACCGGCTTTTTCCCGGCTACGGGAAATTTGAGTCATCACTTGACGGGCGGGTCCGTACCGAGCGTCAGACCTTGCGCGGGCCGCTCGAGCGCGAGAAAATGAGGGCCCTGGAAGACGACCGGCGGGAGGGGCTGCGTCTTCTCGCCGAAGCCCGCGAACCGGAAAAGCTCACCGATGTGGGTTACGAGATTCGCGTCGAAGTGGAAGCGGCGCGATTGACGGAAGGTCAACTGGCGGCAGTCAAACTGGCCATCAAGACGAAACGGCTTCCCGTCTCGCCGGATGATATTCTGGTGCGTAATGATGAGAGTCGATCCCCCTCGGACCGTTACTCCCGCGGGTTTTCCGGCATCCCGCTCGATGACTATTACCGACAATGTTTTTCGGTGGCAGGGTTCGACGATGCCACCCTCGATCTCGCCCGTTTTCTCGTCGCGAACCGTCGAACGCTGGGAGAGATCGCGGCTCCCGGCCTGATTGACGCGACGGCGGTTAAGGATTTGCTCCAACGTTGCGGGGGCGATCCCGGCCGTCTTCGTTCGCTCTACGTCTTCACTCACATGGACCATCATGCCTGGGAATC
>JAGNMT010000554.1 GCA_017991025.1 Verrucomicrobiales bacterium | reverse complement strand
CCCGCACGGCTTCACCATCTGGTTTGCCGGTGGCGGCACGAAGGGCGGCACGGTGCATGGCGAAACCGACGAACTCGGCTACCACGCGCAGGGCAAGGGTCATTACATCACCGACCTCCACGCCACGACCTGTCATCTGCTTGGCATCGATCTGAGTGCCTTGGAGGTGCCGGGCCGCAAGCGCCTGGAGATCGATCATGGCAACGTGATCCGCGAGGTGCTGGCGTGAATTGAACGAAAATGGCTTGATCAACACCCGCCGATTTCATCTACTTACCGGCATTCTTGATCGCATGAAACGCAAATCCCTTCTCCTTATTCTCGGCCTTTGCCTCGCGCCCTTCGCCACCCGCGCTGAAGATTGGCCTCAATTCCGCGGCCCCAACGGCGCGGGGGCTGGCCAGGCCGCCCTGCCGGCAACCTGGAGCAACGACGAGAACCTCCTGTGGAAAGCACCGCTGGAGGGAGTTGGCGCCTCCAGTCCGGTGATCGTTGGCACGAAATTATTTCTTACTACCGGTATCGGTGGCACAGGCGATCTGGTGCGGCACGTGCTCTGTTTTGACGCCGTAACCGGCGAAAAACTCTGGGACAAAACGGTCGAGTCCGCCCTGCCCGAATCGGACTCCATCCGCGAAGACCATGGCTATACCTCGGCGACTCCGGTGGCGGATGCCACGCACCTTTACGTGTTCTTTGGCAAGTCCGGCGTGTTTTGCTTCGACCATTCGGGGAACCGGGTTTGGAACACCGGGGTCGGCTCGCAGCTCAACCGCTGGGGTTCGGCGGCCTCGCTCGCGCTGCTCGGGGATCAGTTGCTCGTCAACGCCTGCGTCGAGAGCGAAGCCCTCATCGCCCTGGACAAGGCAACCGGTCGCGAACGTTGGCGTGCGCCCGGACTGAAAGAATGCTGGCACGCGCCTTTCCCCGTGACAGCCGCCGGAGGCGGGGCGCAGATTGTCATGGCACAGGCACAGCGCGTCGTCGCCTACGATGCCACTAACGGCAACGAGGTTTGGAACTGTAAATCGGGCATCAGTTGGTATATGTGCCCGCAGCCGCTCGTCAGTGACGGAGTCCTATACGCCGTTGGCGGGCGCAACGGCGTCGGCGGCGTCGCGGTGAAACTCGGAGGCAGCGGCGAGGTGACCGAGTCGCACCGGCTCTGGACACTGGAAAAAGGCACCAACGTACCTTCACCCGTCATCCACGACGGCCATCTGTATTTTGCCCACGAAAACAATGGCACGGCGCACTGCGTCGACCTGAAGACCGGTAAGTTCATCTATGACGAGCCGCTCACGCCGAACCCGGGACAGATCTATGCCTCGCCGGTGCTCGTCGGCGACCGCCTCGTTTACCTCGGACGCGGAGGCCAGGCCGTGATGGTCAAGGCGAGCCCCACATTCGAGATCACCGGAAGCGCGAAGCTCGAAGACGGACGCGGTGTCTTCAACGCCAGCCCGGCGATTGCCAACGGGCGCCTGTATCTCCGCTCGAACCGCTTCCTCTACGCCATCGGCGCAAAGTAGTCCCCATCGATGAATGGCAAGCCCACAGACGATACCATTGATGTTTCCCTCGTCATTCGAAAAGCGGAAACGTTAAAGCGTCTATTCCTCGTAATCGTCTCGCTTCAACTGGTCTTATTCGGTGGAGTTTGCACCGAGGTCGTCGTGCTCATTCCAAAATTGGAAAGAATCTTCTCCGAAATACTAGGCGACAAGCCCCTCCCTTTGTTGACGGAGTCGGTGATCCGTTTCGGGAGAGGTTTCGAAGGATTTCTTCCCTTTCTGTTCTCTACCGTATCGCCTCTTCTGACGCTCCTGTTTCTGATGTTGAACCGGAATCGTCCTGTCGCCTGGATCCTCGCGGTCGGCATGATTCTACTTCTGGCGCTCCTTATCGCATTGATTTCCGCCGGATTGTTTATTCCTCTCTCGTCGATTATTTCAGCAATGAATTCCCAGTAACGCGGCCCCGGTCGCTTCACTCGAAAAACATCTGACGCGATTCGCCTGAAACCGCAGCGTCAAAAAGCTTGACCGGCCTCTGTCGATTCCGCACGATTCGCTCGCATGCGCCTTGCTTCTGTCCTCACCCCTCTCGATGATCACCACTTGAAGCTCGCGGCGCAGTGCGGGGTGGAGGAGATCACAGTGCGGTATCCGGGGGAGAATCGGGAGGATTTACTGCGAACAAAGGCTCAGATCGAGCGCTTCGGCATGAATCTCGGCATCATCGAGGGCTATCTACCTATTGAGAAACTCAAACTCGGTCGCGACGACGAAGGCTCGGACATGGCCGCGATGAAATTGCTGCTTCAACACATGAGCGAAGCGGAAGTTCCTCTGCTTTGCTACAACTTCATGGCCGGCACCGATTGGGTGCGGACACGGGTGGATGCCGTCGAACGGGGCGGGGCACGGGTCACTGCGTTCGATCTCGAGGACGCTCAGCAGGCGATGTCACTGAGTGCGACAGCGAGTCAGATTGGCCTCGAGACGATCATGGCCGATACATTGTGGACGAATCTTGAGCGCCTGCTCGCCGGGCTGCTGCCGGTGGCGGAAAAGTATGGAGTGACGATGGTGATGCATCCCGATGATCCGCCCCTTGCTGAGTTTGCCGGCAAAGCGCGCATCATGAATTCCGTTGAGAACTTCGAACGGTTGATGCAACTCGCGCCCGTCCGGCACAACGCGATTTGTTTCTGTCAGGGCACCTTCGCCGCCATGGGCGTGGATATTCCGGCAACGATCCGACGACTGGGACCGCACATTCGCTATGTTCACTTTCGCGACGTGCGCGGCGGTTCCGGCTCTTTTGCGGAGACCTTTCACGACAATGGTCCGACCGACATGGTGGCGGCGATGGCTGCGTATCGCGACATCGGCTTCGCCGGACCCATGCGGCCGGATCATGTTCCGCAGCTGGATGGCGAGGAGGACGGCGAGCCGGGCTATACGATGATGGGACGCTTGTTTGCCTATGGCTATATGCGCGGTCTGATGCAAGCGGTGGAGAAATGACAATATCCCGATGAAGAACGATTCCCCCCACCCGAAACACGGCTGCCTTCCTCCCTGGAAAGTCGATGAACTGCCGGCACCGCTGCCTTTCAGTTTGCGCAATGCACTGCGAACTATCGGGCCGGGGGCGATTCTGCTGGTGGGGGCGATCGGCATGGGCGAGTGGATCGCGGGACCGTTGTTTGTCGTACAGCACGGGCGCAGTGTGCTTT
>JAGNMT010000553.1 GCA_017991025.1 Verrucomicrobiales bacterium | reverse complement strand
AGGGACGAGTTCGCTCATCCACATGCCGCTCTTACCGCACTGGCTGAATGCGAATTTGCTTGGTGCCACCGGCAACCGCGCCTGACCACTGGTCATCGTCGTGATGCGCTGCCCTTTCCGGATCGACTCGGGGAGGTCCGTGTCGAAGAGTTTTTGCAGTCCCGGCTTATAGTCGAAAAGATCGAGCTGCGACGGCGCCCCGTTCATGTGCAGGTAGATGAGCCGCTTCGCCTTCGGGGCAAAATTCGGAAATCCCGGCAGCGGCGGATGCACATCACCCGCTCCCGGCACGGCAGATCCTGATGAGCTGAAAGCTTTCTGCCCCATCAAAGAAGCGAGGGCTACGCCGCCCACTTTAAGTCCCGCTCCCTCGAAAAAGCGGCGACGAGTGAGGAATTCGTGGTAGGAAATGGCGGGATTCATGATTCTAATTCTTCACGACGACCTCATCGAGGTTCAGCAGCAGATTGGCCACCAAGGTGTAAGCCGCCAGCTCGGAAGGGTCGATGGCGGCATCGGCTTTGCTTTCTCCAAAATGAATGAGCTCCCCTGAGGCAGCTTTGTCGGAATCGTAACGGTTGCGATGCAACGTCAGCGCATTGAGAACGACCTCTGCTTCCGCCGGTTCAGGAAAGCGCGCCGTAACGACCCGCCAGCCCCAGCGAATGCGATCCTGAGGCGTTGGCCCGCCCTCTTTGATAAGGCGCTGCGCCAAATTCCTTGCCGCTTCGATGTGCTGAATATCATTCATCAATTGAAGAGCCTGCAGCGGCGTATTGCTCCGCCCCCTCACCGTGCAACTCTGTTCACGATTCGGCGCGTCAAAGCTCGACATGAACGGAGGCGGTGCGGTGCGCTTCAAAAAGGTGTAAAGGCTGCGACGATAAAGCGCTTCACCGGTGTCCTGAACATAGCTGCGGGTGTTGCTCCCGCCAAAGCCAACCGGCTCCCAGATATTTGGCGGCTGATAGGGCTTCACCCCTTTGCCGCCTATCGTGGGCACAAGCAACCCGCTCACAAAAAGAGCCTGATCCCGCAGGACTTCAGCATCGAGACGGAACCGAGGTCCCCGGGCGAGAAGCCGGTTTTCAGGATCACGCGAGAGAATCGCGGGAGCCACTGCGGAACTCTGTCGATAGGCGTGACTGGTGACAAGACGCCGCACCAGCTTCTTCATGTCCCAGCCATCTTCGACAAACTGGATCGCGAGCCAGTCGAGCAGTTCGGGATGACTCGGCGGCGAACCCTGCGAACCAAAATCCATACTCGTCTTCACGAGCCCCGTCCCGAAAAATTGCTGCCAGAAGCGATTAACGGTGACTCGGGCAGTGAGCGGATGCGTGCCACTCACTAGCCAGTTCGCCAGATCGAGACGGTTGTAATCACGGTCCTTCGGCTTTTCGGGGAGCGCCGGCAGAAACGAGGGCACCCCGCGCGAGACTTTTTCCCCGGGCTTGTCGTACTGCCCCCGCACCATCACGAAACTCTCACGGGCGGTCGGCATATCGGCCATTACGAAGGTGAACGGAGTCCCTTTTTCGATGCCCTCTTTCTCCTGCACAAAAGGCGCCTTTTCCGCCTCGATCGGATTCAGCACATCGCGGGCTCCGGCATAGAGATTGGCAATCCAGAAATCGTAGACACTCTTTCGCTCCGCCTCGCTCCACTGATCGATCTTTTTGCCGCGCACGAGTTCGCGCAAACCATCGGGCAGCGCCTCGTTGCGCTTGCCCTGATTCTGCTCCGTCCATACCTTCCACGACCAGTCGGGATCCTTCGCAGGATTTGTCTCGGACGAGACGCCGAGCCTGTCCCAAGTCACCGTTCCGGCAAACTGAGTGAACGCATAACCATCCACCTTCGTGCCCGCCTTCATTCCAAGCTTTTCGGCCGGGACCTCGAGCCGGACCCACTCGCCGCTTTTCGGAAGCACTCCCATGGCCACCTTTTCGGTGGTCCCCTTCTGGCCAAACGCGATTTTGTCCTCTGCTCCCCAGATCGCGCGGTACTTCCATGCTCCGACATGGAACTGGATCATGATCGCCTGCGGCGGATTCGCCGGATCGAGGTAGGCATAAACAAAAATGACGCCTTTCGCCGGGACGATGAAAGGAGTGCCGCCGTTATAAAAGTCCTGCGCCACGATCTCCCCCGCCGTCCGTGTCAAGGCTCGATTCCCGCTGAAGACCGGCCCCGCCCCTTTGCTGACCCATCTCAGCGGATCGCCGGATGCCTGCGGACTCGTCCCTTTCGGAAAATCATCTTCGAACCAGATCTCTTCGGTCTTCGTTACCGGCGGCTCCGGATTCAACGTCGCCGGATCGGTGTATTTCAGCGCCGCGAGGGTCGTCGCGATACGGCCATCGACGTCCTTGATCTTCGCAGCCAGTTCCGTGAGGCGCTTTTCGTCCGTCGGGGTCGTCAGCTTCAGGATCGGCGGGGTATCAATCTTGTTCCCGTCCATCGCCGGATCGGCGGCGCTGTGGAAAAAGGAATACAGGGAATAATAATCCTTTGCCGAAATCGGATCGAATTTATGGTCATGACAGACCGCGCAACCGGCCGTCAATCCCATCCAGACCTCCACTGCCGTCGTCGTTCTATCCACCGCGTAGCGATAGACCCACTCCTCGTTAATACTGCCACCTTCGCTCGTGGTCACGTTGCAGCGGTTAAACCCCGAGGCGACGAGCTGATCCCGAGTCGGATTCGGAAGCAGATCGCCCGCGAGCTGCCAGCGGGTGAAATCATCAAACGGTACGTTCTCATTAAAAGCACGCACCACCCAGTCACGGTAGGGCCACATCGAACGCTCGTTATCGAGGTGCAGACCGTGTGTGTCCGCGTAACGGGCAAGATCGAGCCAATAGCGCGCCATGTGCTCGCCGTAGGCGACCCGGGAGAGGAGCCCGTCAACGAGTCTTTCGTAGGCCGTCGGTGTGGCATCTTTGAGAAAAGCATCGACCTCGGCCGGAGTCGGGGGCAAGCCTGTCAGATCGAGCGTTACTCGCCTTATCAAGGTTTCCTTATCTACCTCAGGCGCAGGCGAAAGCCCTTCTTTTTTCAGTTTCCCCTGTAAAAACGCATCAATGGGATTCGACACCGTGATACCTTCCGGCAGCGATGCTTTTTCCGGGGCCACGAAGGCCCAGTGCGGCTGATACTTCGCCCCCTGCTCGATCCAAAGCCGGATGAGCGTCTTCTCCGCCTCGGTAAGTGATTTGTGGAAATCCGGTGGCGGCATCACTTCGTCCT
>JAGNMT010000552.1 GCA_017991025.1 Verrucomicrobiales bacterium | reverse complement strand
AGCACGACCGCTGATACCCCGTCTCTCCCATTCAGCTTGAACGCTGGAGGCCGTGGTGAGCATCGTCTCTAGATCGGGGAGACGCGGTAAAGGCGAAGGAATTCCATTCCGGATGGCCGTCGCCATGGCCTCCCGCTGGTCCGCCCGAGTCCAATCGGTATCTGCTTCGTTGACGAAGCCGGGAGAAGGTTCCGCAATGCGTGCCCGCCGGGATTCGGTCGAAACTTCGTGCCGCTTTTTCCACCCCTCCACAAAACGGTCCCGCTGATACTCCCACTTCGGCGAGCCGGGTCGCATCGAGAAGAGATCCCGCAGAAAGTTCCCCTGCGCGGTGTTTTCGTCGAGTCTTCGTACGAGGTAGGCCATCGCGCTGAGAAAATCCTCGCGCCGTACTGCCGGGGCGTAGAGCAGCAGTCCGTCCGCAGCGTCCCTCACGGCGCGGGCCTGGTGATTGGCCACGCCCTCGAGCATCTCGATCTCGACCTGATCCGCGACGCCGTGGATTTCACGTAAAGTCAGGCCGAGGGCGACATCGAAGAGATTGTGGCTTGCAACTCCGAGCCGCACCGCCGCAGCGTTGTCAGGATGACATCCATACTCTACCAAACGACGAAAATTCGCGTCGGTTTCGGCTTTCGATCCGTAGGGAGCGGGATTCCACCCGTGCATCTCCGCCTCGACTTTTTCCATCGCGAGGTTCGCGCCTTTGACGAGGCGGATCTTGATAGGTGCTCCTCCCGCCGCGACACGTTGTTTCGCCCATTCCGTGAGTTCCTGCTGTGCCGCGCAAGAGTCCGGCAAATAGGCCTGCAGCACAATTCCGGCGGAGAAGGATCGGAACTCCGGTTCGTCCAGCACTCCGCGAAAGGCGGCAATGGTGAGGGCGAGATCGCGATACTCCTCCATGTCGAGATTGACAAATTTTGCCCCGGCGGTTGCGGCCCGATAGAGGAGGCGGAGACGCGTCTGGATCTCGGTTAGGGTCGCCTCCCACGCCGGGAGATGAATCTGGCTATAAATCGCCGAGATTTTCACTGAAAGGTATCGAACCGCCGGATCGGCGAGATGGCCCAGCATCGCCTCAAGGCGCCGTTTTGCCTCCTCTTCTCCGAGGACCGCTTCGCCGAGCTGGTTCAGGTTGATGCGGAATCCCTCCGCCTCGCGCGAGGCGAGGTAGCGATGCAGTGGACCGGCCTCACCGGGAAGGATGACCCGGGCGCTCTCCTGTCGCATTCGACTGGCCACGGCCTTCATCACAAATTCTGGAAAAATCCGGCTGCCAAGCGCTCCTGCTCGCATCAGGAGGCGATCCGTCAGAGGTGAGGATGACGGAACACCGAGCCTGGAAAGTAAATTCCGCCATCGTTTTGCGGCGACACCGGGATCGTGGCTGCGGAAGACTTCGTCGACCATTGCGAAGGTAAAGGCCTTGCCTGCGGGATCACCCACGAGCCGTGCGAGTTTTTCCGCCTCTGCCGATTCCTCGCGGGTTTGTACGTCCAACGCCGTCGTAAGGAGATCCTCTGCGAGGGCGACGGAGCGGGCGGCAATGATATCGTCGTCGTCGGTTTTTCCCGGGATTTCAGTCATGGTATCAATGTGATACGAATCTTGCCTATGGTCGTGGCGATAATTAAGAACTTGGGAGAAAGGTCGGAGACGATCCTATCCTGTTAGGTGGACGAATGGACAGGGTTGAATGGATCGCGACTCTCAAGGTACCTTAGATCGCGAAGTTCAATCATTTTTTGAAAACCATTGTCCTTTTCACTCGTCCCCATTCGTATTATTTTTAGGAGCCGACGGGTTTCATTCATCAATTATCCAAAAATTCATGAAGAAAGACGAATCACGCAGCGATTTCGAAATTGCGAGGAAGCAGTCGAATTCTACCGCGACAAGCTCGGCGCAAAGATCGAAATGATGATGCGCTACAACGAGTGTCCCGATGATCTTCCGCCCGAAATGGCGGGTGATGAAAACGGGAAGAAGATCATGCACGTCAGTTTCAGTATCGGCGAAAGCCGCATCATGGCTTCCGACGGCGGCTGCGGCTCCGAGGCACCGAAATTCGGTGGCTTCGCGCTATCGATCGGCCTCGACGACGAGGCGGAGGCGAAGCGACTTTTCGACTTGCTCGCGGAAGACGGCAAGGTCGAGATGCCGCTGGGCAAAACGTTCTGGTCACCGTGTTTCGGTTCGCTGACCGACAAGTTCGGTCTCGATTGGATGATCAGTGTCGCTCCCAAAGAAGAAAAGAAAACATCATGAAAGAAATTGTTACGTGTCTTTGGTTCGACGGTGACGCAGAGGAAGCTGCGGAATATTACACATCGCTGCTTCCGGATTCTCGGATCGATCGCGTCATGCGATCTCCCGGAGAAACTCCGGGCGCGGTTTCAGGAAATGTACTCACCGTTGAGTTCACACTGATGGGTCGCCCCTACATGGGACTCAACGGCGGACCACAGTACCCGTTCACCGAAGCGGTTTCCTTCCAGGTCATGTGTGAGGATCAGGCCGAAGTCGACCGGATGTGGTCCGAATTGAGCGACGGAGGATCCGAAGTTGCCTGCGGATGGCTCAAAGACCGTTGGGGTCTCTGTTGGCAGATCGTGCCCGTTCAGCTCATTGAATTACTGAACGATCCTGACCGGGATCGGGCGAAACGCGCTCAGGATGCGATGCACGAAATGGTGAAACTCGATATCTCTACCCTGGAGAAAGCTGCTAGCGGAGAAGAGTAAATGAAAAACGATACAGAAAACGACGAAGCCGCGATCCGTGCATTGATAGCCGAATGGGCACAAGCGATCCGGGATAAAGATGTGGCTGGTGTGATGGTCCATTTCGTCCCCAAATCGGTGCGTTTCTATATGGCACCGCCTCTGCAAGCGACCATGCCGCTGGATGAGAATCTGGAAGGTTGGTTCGGCACTTTTAAAGGTCCGATCGACTACGAAATCCGCGATTTAAATATAGTTGTCGGAGGAGACATCGCCTACAGCCACAGCTTCAACCGCATCGCCGGCACCAAGCAGGATGGATCGGAGCCGAATGTTTGGTTTCGCGACACGTTGTGTTTTCGAAAAATTGACGACCAGTGGCTGATTGCTCACGCACACGAGTCGGTTCCCTTCTACATGGACGAGCCTTTCCTGGAAGCGCTTGTCTTGAAACCATAGACAAAACAATGACAGGTGGCTTCCGACTACGCAAGCCCAATGACAGCGACCGTCGCGAACATCTCCTGCGG
>JAGNMT010000551.1 GCA_017991025.1 Verrucomicrobiales bacterium | reverse complement strand
CGCCGCTGCTGCCGGAAATGCGGAGCTTCTCGGCCTGCTCTTTCTTGGTCACATGCTTTGTTACATGCCGACACTCGGACTGGGAAATACCATCGTTTTCACGCATCTCGACCGGCTTCAGTTTCCAAAAGTGCGGGTATGGGGAACGATAGGCTGGATTGCGGCCGGACTTGCGGTCGGCTTTCTCGGGTGGACCTCTTCGCTGAAGATTTTCCAACTCGCCGCGGGTGCCGCGATCCTGCTGGGTCTATTCTCGTTCTCCCTTCCGCATACCCCGCCACCGGCGAAAGGCGAGAAGCTGGACGTCAGGGCCATCTTCATGCTGGATGCCTTGAAACTGCTCGCGAGGCCCGGATTCCTCATTTTTGTGCTTTGTTCCGGACTCATCTGTATCCCGCTCGCCTATTACTTTGGCGTTACCGCACAGTATCTCACGACATCCGGTTACGAGGAGGCTGCATCTTTCATGACGATAGGGCAGATGTCGGAGATTGTTTTTATGTTGCTCATCCCTTTCTTTTTCCGTCGCCTCGGGGTGAAATGGATGATCCTTGTGGGCATGCTCGCGTGGGTCGTGCGCTACCTGCTTTTTGCGTTCGGTGCGCCTGATCAAGTTGCCTGGATGCTCTTCGCGGGTGTGGCGCTTCACGGGATCTGTTACGATTTCTTTTTTGTGACCGGCTTTATGTACACCGATGCCATTGCCCCGAAGAAAATCCGCAGCCAGGCGCAGAGCATGCTCGTTTTTGTCACCCAGGGGCTGGGCATGTTCATCGGCTACGGGTTCGTTTTCGGAAAGTGGGGCCTCGCCGGGCAGTTTTCCAAAGTCGACAAGTACGGAGAGCTGAATTCCGTCATTACCGCGACCCGCTCCACCGAGGTGCTTTCCTTTGACGAGAAACTCACGAAACTCTTTGCCGTCGACATGCCGGCCTCTGTTGATCCTCAGTTGCTCAGTACCGCGATGGAGCAGTGGAAGGCGTTTTGGATTGTCCCCGCAATCCTCGCCGGGATTATCGCCGTGATCTTTTTCTCGGCCTTTTGGGATAAGACCCGGGTGACTGAGGATGAGGCGTAGTGGGTCCTTGGATTCTCCTTGATAATCGTAAAGTCATGGGTTTGAAATATCTGATTTCCAACTGATTGAAAACTCTTCCCGGAAAGTCAGAAGTAACCCGGGGCCCGGGTTCCGCGAATCGCTAATCAGGCCACCTCGTGATCGATCGCACGACCCGGCTTCACAAGGCCCAGGCGAAGAAGATCCAAAGGGGGGGAGTTTTTGAAAAACAACTTTCCGCCCTTGAGTGTTCTGCTTGTTTCCATCTAAATCCCATTCTTTTCGGAGGTGGCTGCTGCTGAGGCGGGCATGATCAATCATTACTTGACAGCAAGAGGAACAAAAGGGGAGGGTGGGTTCGAAATGAGCAATCCGAGCCGGGAAATACCTAGTTTCGAGTTTCAATCAAAGTGGTTCGCCGGTGCAGGCACGAATTCGATGGAAAATCAGCGTTCGGACGCGGGGCTTTTCCTCTCGTTGACCCGGCGGGTCGAACGTCGAATCGAGGAGTTTTTTCCGCGTCAGTTCGGAGTGGCCGAGGTGGAACGTTTTTTGGGAAAAGCAACCTGGAGACATGAGCCGGAGGCCTTCACTCAAATGATTGCGCGACCGGTGTGGGATCTTCTTGATCGGGACAGGAAATTATGGCGTCCCCTCTTCGGGATATTGCTTCTCGAGGCTTTCGGGACGCCCTCGGAGCAATACGACGGCTTGATCTCAGTGATGGCTGAACTCATTCATACCGCTTCGTTGATTGTGGATGATATCGAGGACGATTCTCTCTTGCGCCGCGGTGAGGAATGCATCCATCTGCGCTATGGTGTCGATGTCGCGCTCAATGCGGCGAACATGCTATACTTCCTTCCCAGCATCGCACTCATGCAACACCCCGTTTTGACGGAGGAGAAGAGAGCGCGTCTTCAGCAATTGAAGGAACGGGTATGCATCGAAGCACACTGCGGTCAGGCAACTGACATTTTTTGGTCGCGTGATCTCAGCCCGGAGAAACTCGCCGGTTGGCTCAGTGATGGCATCGACGAGAAGATCCTTCAAATGTATGCGTTCAAGACAGGAACGGCGACAGCGTGGCTGGCGCACTTCGCAGCGATCGTCGCCGATCAATCGCCCGAAGTCCTGGCCCGGGCGCTTGATTTTGCCCGCCGGTTCGCGGTGGCTTTTCAGGTAGTCGATGACGTTCACGATTTTAACGTCTCGCCGCAATGGACAAAGCGCCCCGGTGAAGATCTGGCCAACGGAAAACTGACTTACGTTATCGCTTCCGCATTTCGTCTGCTCGATTCCGCAAGCTCGGACCGGCTTGCGGAGATCCTTTGTTCTCCCTCGCTCCGCCGGGAAACGGCTGCGCGGGATGAGGGTGCCGACCTTGTCAGAAGTTCCGGTGCACTGGCGCGCTGTCGCGACTGGGCGGCGAGCGAATTCGAAGAATCGTGGCGCGACTTCTCGGAGGTGCTTCCGCCGTCTGAATCGAAAACGCTTCTGCACTCCTTATGCCTGAGACTGGTAACCCTCGCTTTCAACGACTGAGTCATGCTTCGTCTGGATGATGCCATCAATAAGGCAGTCAACACGTTGTGCGGCCGTCAGGGTGATGACGGCAGTTGGGATCCTGGCTGCGAATTCGATCCTTCGGCTACGGCTTTGTATATACTTCTCCTTCGCTATCTCCACCGTGCCAATGCAGTAGAGGAGGCGGAGTTTGTCCGCTACTTGCGGCATGAGCAGCTGCGTGACGGCGGTTGGGCAGGAAGTCCCGATTCCGCTGCTGATCTTGATATTTCGGTGCTTTGCTATACGGCGTTGCGGGTGGCTGGTGTTCCATCGGAAAATGAAGCGCTCGTGCGGGCGCGTGAGGTGATCGAAACACAGGGAGGAATCACCGGGATAGGATTCGTGCCGCGCGTGATGCTTCGAATGCTGGGTCAGATTCCCGCAACGGCACTTCCCTATTTTTCGCCTCGTTTCATCGACTTGCCGCAACGGATCAGACTGCCGTTTCTGAGAGAACTGTCTTTCTTAGATTTGGGGCTGGCGCCGCTTTCTCTGCTCCGGGACGAACAAGTGCGACCGTTGGATCAGGATCGGTCTATTCGGGAGTTGGATTTGAAAGCGGTCGGCTGGCGCATCCGTCCGTCGCGTAAACAGGGTGATCTCGGGATGCCGCCACTTCAGCGGTTGATTACATCCATCTT
>JAGNMT010000550.1 GCA_017991025.1 Verrucomicrobiales bacterium | reverse complement strand
TTTTATCACCGGTTTCGCTCCTGTTTCTCAAATATGGGAAGCAATTCGGCCTCAATCCAGGAAAAAGCCCGTTCCATTCCCTCATCGCGATAGAGAATGCCAATCTTCGCCTCGACCGCCGTCGGGTTGCCGATACAGGCAAGAAATTGATTCGAGGTCATGCGCCGCAACGTCTCACCACAGACCGTGCCGCGCTCTCTCAGAATCCAGGTGCGGGCAAAAAGATCGAGGATCGTGTCACCGATCCAGGCGAGCTCCTGTTCGCGGCGCTTGCTCTCATCTTTTTTGGCCCCTTTCATGCCGACTGATCATTTTTGAAGGCTTCGAGCGCTTCCTTCGTGATGACATACCGGGCACCGCATCGGGGACACCCGGCCGCGAGAACCTCGTGCTCCCCGAAAACCGAAGCGATCGTTTCCTCGGTCATGTCCGCGATAATAGGGAAGATTTTTCCCGGACTGCACCCGCAGTCGAACCGGTAGAACCGGGTTTCGAGGAGACTCAGGGTTTCGGTCGCTTCGATATTCCGGATCCCTTCGTCGTCGAGAGCCCCGAGCCAGTCGAGATCACAATCCGGTTGCGCCGAGACCATCACAAAGTCCTCTTCGCTGTGGTGAAAGTACCGCCCCGGCCGCTGTTCACTCTGGCGATAGAACAACTCCGCAATGGAAAACATATCGAGCGCCTCCGCCTCGATCATACTCTGCCTCGATTCCTGACCCGCAACCATGACCTGGGCGACAAAAAGATTGGTATCCCGCTCCCGCACATCCTCGGTAAAGAGACGCCCCACGATATTTCCGGTGCGATTGCTTCCCGTGACAAAGACATTCTGGAGTGGATCCTGCCAGCTGAGTGTCCAGGCTACCGCTTCGTTCCGTGGCCGGGAGGCGAGGTGCAGGGTCAGTGCCGCGAGCCCGTCTTTGAGGAGGGTGTCCTGCGTCGGCTCATGCCTTATCCCGTGCTGCATAAGATGAAGGTAATAATCCGTGTAAATCGGGGAAAAATCCCCCCTCACGAGCAGCGCATTGCGCTCGCGCACGAAAAAACAGCGGACCTCGATGGGGTCGTTCTCCGCTTCTTTGGAAGGATCGTTAAGCATGACAGGGGTCGAAAAATTGACGCGCCGAGAATACGGCCTTTCCCGAAGATTCGCTAACTCGATTTAGCATATAACCGCCCGGCACCGGAATCCTGAAACGCCCGACTTTTCGTCCAAAGAGACCCGGCACCGCCGCACTTGCGAGAAAAGGACCGCTTGTAAGACTGCTCTTTCATGTGTTAGAGCATTGTCCGACATGAACGAAGCCGAATTGATCAAGATCCTGAAGGGAAATGCCGATTTTGCCCGTGTCACTGAATCGTCGCTCGCCGCCTTGATTCAAACCGGGGAGATGCATGTTTTCGAGGCCGGCAGCGAACTCATCCGTGAGCGGGAGTCCGGACAGCGAATCTGGATCCTGATCGAGGGCGAACTCGAGGCCCTGGTCGAAGGTCAACTCTTAAACCGCATGAGTGCGCCGGGCGAGGTCGTCGGCCAGATCAGTGCTGTTTCTCTCACGCGTGCCACCGCCACCGTCCGTATCGTCGTTGCGGGCAGGGGACTCTGTGTCTCCCATCGTGCCCTTCACGAAGTAATGGAAAAATTCCCCGACCTCGCCGAGGCAATGCTCCGCTCCATGGCAAAATACCTCGGCCGCCGCTAACCCAACCTCAAGAGGCTCTCAAAGACCGGAGCCCTCTTTCATCTCCTGCGAAAGCTTGAAAAGACGCTTCACCTGCTGCAGCGGAATGTGACAAATGTCAGTGCGTTTTTCCCCGCCGAGAAGAATCGAAAAAGTGCCCAGTCCCCGGCCTTCGTCGCGCATGAGCGTGTTCGTGACCGACTTCCAGGGGTGGGCCTCGAGCTCGTAGCCTGCCCGTTTGTCGGTCATCAGGAAAATGTGCCGGTCCGTCACGATGACACATTGTTTCGTCTTGCTCAACAACCCGGCCTTAGCCTGGACCGCGATGTAATAGATGCTTTCGCCTTCACCCACCACGTTTGAAACTTCCCGAAAAGCGATACCCACTTTTAACGTATCCTGACCGTCATCAACAAAGTGACTGATCTGCTCCTGCACTTCAAAGACCTCGTGGATCGGCTTCCACTGCCCGATCCCGTCGTAATAGACCATGTCGTCCTGCCCGATCTGCCCATCGTTGAACAACCCGAGCAAATCCTCCTCGGTGAACGGTCCGATCGGGTCCCGTTCGCCCCGTTTCAGGATGGAAAACTGTATCCCGGAATGCTCGCTTGCTTCTTCAGTGCTCATGATTTCAAAACCAGTCCCCTTTTGTATTTACAATGTGAATTAATTTACTCGGCTCGGCAAGCATAAACGTAAGTCTCACTCGGTGAAAATGAACCACTCCGAAGGGATACGACGGGGACGTCCTCCCGGCATTTGAACCAGGGCGACGATCTGCCTGGCGACCGCCGCGAGACACGGGTCGGCATCCGCACCCGCGCCCGCCACCGTGAGGCGAAAATCGCAGGTCGCCCTGACTTTATCGACCGCTGAGAGGCAGGCTGTTACCGATACCTCATGACCGAGACGAACCGGGAGCCGGTAATCGATCTCCGTGCGTATCACGACCGGGAAGAGCTGTGTCTCAGACATCGACATCAGATCCATCCCGAGCGAAGTGAACAAAGCCGCCCTCGCCTTCTCCACATAACGCAGGTAAGCGATGTTCGAGACCACCCCGCCGCAATCCGTGTCGTAAAAGAGCACGGTTTCTTTGATTTCAACTTCTCTCATAAATCCGGCGCGAAAAGCAGAGTCACATGGACATGACGCCGCCGGGATGATAGCATTCCGCGTCCCATTTACACCAGAATGAAAATCACCCGACAGTCAGCCCGCCATGCTCTCTCCTGGTTGGCCATGTCGGCTCTATCGCTTTCGCCCCTGGCGGTATCGGCCTACGACGCGCCTGATTTTAGTTCCGACGTGTTCTCTCCGGATGGCATTTTTCTTCCCGACGATCAGAAAACCAGCCTGCTGGAGGCCCTCGCTGCCATCGCTTCGAACTTCCCGGAAAACAACCGCGTCGATGACGATCTGCGGGAAAAAGCCCTCGCCCTCTCCCTGCGTCTCGATCCTCTCCATTACGAATCGCGAATCGCCCATCGCGAGCTCTTGAAGGGCCAAAAGCCGAAACCCACCCCCTATTTCGACAGTCTCAGTGCAGTCTCTGAGACCCTCTGGACCATCGCCAACCGGCTC
>JAGNMT010000549.1 GCA_017991025.1 Verrucomicrobiales bacterium | reverse complement strand
CTGCGTCGCCTACTCCGGTCAGTGCCTCACGAGCGAATCTCTCGGCCAGCGCAGTGCGAATCGCGGGGAGTGCGCCCAGGCCTGCCGCATGCCCTACGAACTTGTCGTCGACGGCGAGACCCGCGAGATGGGTGATCAGCGCTACCTGCTTTCGCCTCAGGATCTCGCGGGCATTGATGAGATTCCGGAATTGATCCGTCTTGGCGTCACCTGCTTTAAGATCGAAGGCCGCCTCAAGACACCCGAGTATGTCGCCGCCGTGACCCGCGCCTACCGGAAGGCCATCGACGCCGCGGAATCCGGTGCCGGGGAAGTGGTTTCCGAGGAGGATCGCTACGCCCTCGAAATGGTCTTTTCGCGCGGCCTCTCGACGGGCTGGCTCAAGGGCATCGACAACCAGGAACTCGTCCATGCCCGTTATGGGAAAAAGCGTGGAGCCTACGTCGGTCGCGTCAGTAAAGTAGGTCACGACTGGGTCGAGTTCGCGGGCGATACCATGGTGAAAAACGGCGATGGCATCGTCTTCGACACCGGTGGCAACACCGATCACGAGCAGGGCGGCCGTGTCTACGAAGTGAAAGGATCCCGTCTCTTTTTGAAGCATGGCAGGATCGATTTTTCGAAAATCAAAGAAGGTCACCGGCTCTGGAAGACTGACGATCCGGCGCTGAACGCGACCCTGCAGAGCACCTACAAACGCGAGCACCTTCCGGCGCGGAAAACACGGCTTCACTGGATCGTGAGTGGTAAAGCCGGGGATAGGCTGAAACTGCGCGACCGCGACCACGGGGCCGAGGTCATCTCCGCAATCCCTCTTGAGGTCGCGTCGAACCGGCCTCTCACGGCGGACTTTCTCGAGCAGCAATTCGCCCGCCTCGGCGGCACTGTCTTCGAACTCGCTTCGCTCGAGGTGCATCTGTCAGGCGACGTTCTCGTGCCTGTGAGTGAACTCAACCGGATGCGCCGCGCCCTCGTCGAGCAACTGGAGGAGAAGAGAAGCGAAATCTTCAAACGTCGCCGCGCCACTGCCGTGACGGTATCGGAACTGCTGCCCGTGCGACCCGAATTGACTGCACAGGCCCCGGAACTCCGTGTCCTCTGCCGCAGCGAAGCCCAGGTGGACGCTGCCCTCGCCTGCGGCCTGGCGACCGTCTACGTCGATCTTGAAGACGTTCGCCGTTACCGCGACCTGGTGAAACGAGTGCGGGCGACCGCCCCGGCAACGCGGGTTTTTCTCGCGACGCCGAGAATTCAAAAAGCCGGCGAAACAGGGCTCTTCCGCGTCGTCGAAAATGCGAAACCTGACGGCGTTCTCGTCCGTAATCTCGGGGGCATCGGTTTTTTCCGGAATCATCCCGATCTCGCCATGGTGGGAGATTTTTCCCTCAACGTGGCGAATCCGATCAGTGCTCGGTTGCTAATGGAATCTGGCTTTGAGAACCTCACTGTCTCCTACGATCTCAACATCGAGCAGGTCGTCGATCTGCTGCATGTCGCGCCGCCGGAATGGTTCGAGCT
This sequence comes from Verrucomicrobiales bacterium, assembly GCA_017991025.1. Classification (GTDB taxonomy): domain Bacteria; phylum Verrucomicrobiota; class Verrucomicrobiia; order Verrucomicrobiales; family DEV007; genus Arctic95D-9. The sequence continues at coordinate 1,760 of JAGNMT010000549.1, read as the reverse complement.
GACTCTGCATCAGCACATGCCGATGTTTCATATGGAGCACTGCGTCTTCTGCGCCTTTCTTTCCGACGGGACTGACGCGACGAACTGCGGTCGTCCCTGTGACAAACACGAAGTGCACCTTCGCGACCGGGTTGGGCAATTGCACCGCCTCACCGCCGATGTCGGCTGCCGGAACACGCTCTTCAATGGGCGCGCCCAGACCGGGGCCCGATTTTTCGAAGTTTTGAGCGGTACCGGACTGCGCCGCTTCCGCGTCGAATTGCTCGCGGAGGATGCCGAAGAAGCGACCGGGACGATACATGCCTACCAGAGCCTGCTCAGAGGCGAAAGCGCCGGCGAAGCCATCTTCAGCCGCCTCAAGCTCGACTCACGATTAGGGGTTGTGGAAGGGACTTTGCAGGCTCTGTAGCCCGGGCCGATACGAGGCCGGATTGCGTGCCTGGGATTGGTAGCGCGCCCAACTCCGGGGCCACAGACCCCGGCTACAGGCGATCTCTCCTCTGTAGCTGGCCTCTGTGAGGCCGGGTTGAGCGCTCATTCACTATTAGCCTCCCCATCGTAAACTCCCCAGTTTCCCGGATTCCCTTTGAACGGCCAATCTTCGGGTTCATCGACCAGCCCGCCCCGCACCGGATTATGCCAGACGTATTCGATCTTTTCCCGAAGTGATTCCCCGCTGCGCAAGACATGATCAAAAAATCCCGCTTGCCAAAGCGGCAGTGCAATTTCCAATCGCTTGGAACCATATTTCGAGGTCCACTCTTTCCATTTGCCAACGAAGCTACTGAGACTCGACGCCGCCTCCGAAGTTTCCCGGCAGAAAAAGTGCACATGATCCGGCATGATCACATACGGGCCGACCGACCATCCGTAGAGCGATTCACCATTCGACCAGACCTCTTCGACTACGTCTTGCATCGCCGATGAATTGAGAATCCCTCGCCTGCCCGCAACCGTCGTCGTGATGAAATAGACCGGCGAGCGTGTGAAGATTCGGTCAAGGCGGCGGAGGTGTTTTCCAGAGTTGCTCATTGCTGGTTCCTGTAGCCGGCCTCTTTGAGGCCGGATCGTGCGTTCAATATCCAAGGTCGTCCAACCCGGCCTCACAGAGGCCAGCTACAAACCTTTCACTGCTGCGATGAAGGCGCGCACTTTGGCGAGATCCTTCACGCCTGGACTCACTTCGACACCACTCGCGACATCGACCGCGGCCGGTCTTACCTGCCGCACGGCTTCAGCTACATTCTCCGGAGTGAGGCCGCCGGCGAGCACGATCTGCCGCTCCGGCCATTGCCTCACCGCCTCGGCTCCGAGGGCCCAGTCCAAGGATTCGCCGCTGCCGCCGTATTCGTTCGGGGCATAGGCGTCGAGGAGGAGCGTCGTCGATTCGTAGGCTGCCGCTGCCTCGAGCATCGCCCGGTCGCGGATGCCCATGGCTTTGAAGACGGGCAGACCCTGTTGAGTCAGGGACCTGACCCTGCCAGGTGTCTCGTCTCCGTGGAGTTGGATCCAGTCAATGCCTCCTGATTCATAGATCCGGTGCAGCTCATCGTCGTCCGCATTCACCGTCACCGCGACGCGCGGCACCGTGCCGGCGAGCTCGAGTAGCCAGGGCAATGCCGACTCCAGCGCGACGAAGCGTTTCGACTTCGGCCAGAAATTAATCCCGAGCGCAGCCGCTCCCGCCGCGACGATGGCCGTGGCCTGTTCGCCGGTTGTCACTCCGCAAATTTTGACCGCAACGCCACTCGTATCCAATG
>JAGNMT010000548.1 GCA_017991025.1 Verrucomicrobiales bacterium | reverse complement strand
TCAGGGATTGCGCGGTACCGCCGTCGAGATGGATCGTATCGCCGGTGACCTTGCCATGCGCTCCGTAGAAAACGGGTCCCTCGCCAATGACGGTGTTAGCCCCATGGCCACCCCAACTTCCGAAGAGGTTGCCCGCTGCGCCGGAGGCAGTTTCAAAATGCGCGTAGAACGTATCGTCGGCATCACAGGCACAGGGTTCGACTTTTTTCCCGTTCCGCAACAGGTAACGGGTCGCCTCGACGACCTGCGTCCGGGCGCCCACGGAGATGACTTCGCTGCCGCCGATGTGGCGGATCATGTCGAAAAAATGTGGGCCGAGATCGAGGGAGATCCCCCCGCCCTCGGCGAGAACATGACGCCACGGCGTCTCCGCAACAATGAGATCGGGAGCCCACCAGGTTCCGATGTTTCCCATCACCGCCATTTGCAGCGGCCCTGCAGGACCGCCCTCCGTGAAGGCCCAGTGCTGGTGCCGCACCCCTTTGGCAAAGCGAAGATTCTCAAAGACCCCGAAGGTCACCCCGGCCGCTTCGGCTTGCTCGCACATTCGCCTTGCCCCGGCCATCGAGACAGCCAGAGGCTTCTGGGAGAGGAGGTGCTTGCCATTCGCAAAGGCGGCGGAGGCGATCTGGTGATGGAGGCTATGGATCGTGAAATCGTTGACCGCATCGACCCGGCCCGAGGTGATCATCTCCCGGTAGTCGGTGTAGACCTCGACCTCCGTGTCCGGCTGAAAATCGGACAGGTATTGATCCCCGATCGCGAGAGGATCGCCGGGGATGGTCGAGACTGCTTCGCGCTGGGCGGGGCCTTTGCCGCGAGTGACGTAGCTCAGAGCATCCTCCGCCTTTCGTGAACAGAGCGCCGTGATCTCAAATCCATCAACGCCCGCCTCACGCAGGAGTTTATACCCTTCGAGGTGCGCAGCGAGAATGCGCCCGCAGCCGACGATGCCGATTCGAATCATGCAGGGATGGTAAAAGGGTTGAGCGCAATGCCAAGCGAAATCACTATGGTCGTTGGGGCACTGGTGCGCATTTCGGAGCACCTATTTCCAGCCATTATTCGAGCGACCATACGAGCGCCCGTCCCGCCCCCTTTCGTCGCACGAGGCCGATCTCCTGCTCCAAGCGGCGGGTCCACTCGGGGCAGGGGCGTACGTAGGGGAGGGAGAGCGAGTCGCGTAGTTCCGCCCAGGTGACGCCGTCAGGATGGTGGCGGAGGTAGCGCTGGATGTCTGCCTTGAAGTTTGGGTAGGTCATGCGTCGGAGGGAGTGAATCTGCTTTTGCCATTGGTGAGCTTTGGGACGATCTGCGAATCGTTTATAATTATCGGGTGGGACTTTGGAAGACTTATGCGCACGAGTTAAAAAAATCCCTTCCGCATCGGAGTCACTTCCGATCGGACGTCGCTTCCGCCAATATTCAGGGCGGCGATGGGCGTGAGCGATGGCAACAATCCAGAGGATCTCGCCATCGAGGAAGTAGTCGATGTAATACGGAAAAATCGAAGGTTGATCCTGCGGTAGCCGCGAGGCCGCTGTCGCAATCTATCCGGTGCCGCCAGGATGATGGCAAGGTGCTCCCGCACCTCCGATTTCAAGCGCACTCCCAGTCCCGGCTCCAGGTCTTCGTAATACTCGATTGCCTCGACCAGCTCGGTGGCGGCCTCTTCGCGAACGTGAACTTTCATCCGGGAAACCGTCGGTCCAGATCGGCAAAGACCTCTTCAAGTGGGAGCGACTTGGCCGTGCCATTCCGGATCTTTTCGATTCGTTGCGAGATCTCCACTTCCCAGGCTTCGTTGGCGTCGGGATCGAATCCGGTCTCTCCGTCGGAAACATCGAGGAGGAATCGAGCGAGCGAGAGCCGTTGATTCGGCGAGAGTTCGAGGGCATCCTTCGCGATTTCGGACATGATTTTCATGGCTTGTTTCGTTTCAATTCGCGTTGAACCCCGAGTCCAACTTGGGAAGATCGTAATGTTTATCGGCGAAAGTGTCCACCTTCATTGCTGACCCGCCCGGCAGGCGATTCACACACTCGTCGCATAGTGCGGATCGAGCTCACCGCTCAAGGCCAGAATCGCCGCAATCCGCCGCACATGGTGCGTGAACTGCTGAGCCTCGTCGCCCGTGAGCGGGCGGCCGGGGAGGATGGCCTCGCGGTAGCTGAGCCACTTCTTGAGGACTTGATAGCCGCCGAGGGTGTAGCGCCAGACCGGTTCGGGAACGTCTTTCCAGCGGGTGGTTTCGTTGAGGTGGATGTTGAGGTACCCATCGCCGCGGGTGCCGGTGGTGACTTTGCCGGGGCCGGGCATGGTGACGCCGCCCTGACCGGCGTATCCCCAGCGGGCGGTGAGCGCGAGATCGGGTGTCAATGATGCGGTGGGTAAAGGAGCGCGGGCATTGCCTTGCGTTGCTCGCCCTTCGGGCAGCCTTTGGCTGACTATCTCCGCTTCGCTCCGGTTCTTGCCCGCAACGGATTTGGCAGGGACATCGGAGCGGGCAGGAGTGCCCTCGCTCCCTTCTTTGCTCCGTTCAGAGACGGTGAGTTCGCCGAGGCCTTTGAGATCATCGCGGACTTTGAGGGCGGTGACACCGGGGACGGGAGTCTCGGGATCGAGGAGGGCGGCGACGAGATGGAAAAAGAGGTCTTCGGGGGCGCAAGTGAGACTGGCGAGGTAGTCGCGGGCGAAGTCGGTGAGGTTGGGTTGGAAAGTTTCTTGCCCCGCGAATCGAAGCGTAGCGAGGATAGACGGAACAAAGTGAAGTCAACCGGGTAGATGGAGCGAAGCGAATTCAATCATCAGCCATGGGTGATGAGTCGAGGGGACTGTAGCTGAGGTCTTTGACTTAGTCCGATGGCTTAGTTTAGATTCCTTCCATGCCTCCCACCACTTTCAATATCCACGAAGCCAAGACCCATCTCTCGCGGCTCATCGAGCGGGCGGAGCAGGGCGAAGAAATCATCATCGCCAAAGCCGGCAACCCGAAGGTACGGCTCACGCCGATCACCGAGGAGCGGGTCGTCCGCCGCCCGGGACGTTTCGCAGGGTCGCTGAAGGTCACTGCCGCCTTCTTCGAACCCCTCGCCGAAGAGGATCTCGCCGCCTGGGAAGGATCGTCCGAACCAGTGAAATGAAACTGCTCCTAGGCACCCGTGGCCCTGTGGTGGTGGGAGGACTCGCCTGAGCTGAGCGAGACCGCGAGACACCGCCTGTCGGACCCGGATGCGGAGATCTTTTTCAGCCCCATCTCGGGCTATGAGATTTTTCAAAAGGTCCG
>JAGNMT010000547.1 GCA_017991025.1 Verrucomicrobiales bacterium | reverse complement strand
GGAACACGGAGCGCACAACATCGCAGCGCCCGAGGGTGACGCCCTCGACTCTGATTCCGAACTGAAGGTCGAAGTGCTCTCGCCGCCACGGTCGATGCACAAAACCAGCACCGATCCCGCAAAGATCGCCGGACACGGGCTGCTCAATACGAACTCGCCCCTCCACCGCATGCCGCATGACAAAAACGTGATCTTCTTTCCCCGCGATGCCTGCGGGACCGGCCAGCGATACGTCCTCGAAAAGACCTCTGCAATTCGCCAGGGAGTAATTCACAGAGCTTGTCCCTTCGACATTGCTCCGACATTTCATGACCGTTCCTCCACTCGTGATGAATCCGATGTGCTGTTTGTGTTTTTGTTCATTGGCCGCGAATGGGTGAAGATTCGTTAACGCAATACCGGGTGAACTTCCCCCGGAAAAACGTCAAGCAGAGTCCATTCCCCTCAAAACCCCGCCCCTTTTGCCTATCGCACGATCTTGATCGCTCACGCTCCATGATCGCGCACCCACTGGCCGGCACGGAGGTAGAGCTCGGCGGCACTGCGCAGCTGTAGTTTATCCTTAATGCGCGTGCGATAAGTTTCTACGGTGGATTCGCCCAGGGTGAGATCGGCGGCTATCTCCAGGGTGTTTTTGCCCCGTCCGAGCTGTTGGAAAACCTCCAGTTCGCGATCGGAAAGTTTGTCCATTCCGGCAAGTTCCGGAGGCGATCCCTTACCAGTCATCCGGTCGAGCAGCTTTGCAGTGAGCTCCCTGCTGGCGTACACTTCTCCATTGATGACGCAGCGGATGGCTTTGATGACTTCGGTGGATGCCTCGTTCTTCGTGATGTATCCTCTCGCTCCCGCGCGCAGTGATCGTTCGGCGTAGAGTTCCTCGTCGTGCATGGAGAGCACCAGCACATCCAAGGTGATGTCCTTGGCTTGAATGTCTTTCAGCAGTTCCAGCCCGCAGGAACCGCGCAGGGTGATATCCACAATCGCAATATCGGGCCCGGTCTCTTCGATCAAGCGCATCGCTTCCCGGATGTTGTCCGCCTCTCCGCAGACGACAATGCCAAGTTCGCGGTCGATGAGTTCGGCGAGATGCTCGCGGAACATGGGGTGATCTTCGACGATGAGGACTTTGCAATCCCTGACTTCGGGGTTTCGATTTTTGCTCATGTGATGGGGGGGTAGGGATGGATACAGCAACTCACAAAGGCGCCTCCTCTGGTGTTCGTCCCTAATTCGAGGGTACCGCCGAGTACCCGGGCCCGATAATTCATCGTCCGCAACCCCATCCCGGCGCTGGTGCTGCGAGCATCGGACGGGAGGCCCCTGCCGTTGTCCTCGATCCGCAGTTCGATCCCGTCGGTGATCGGTCTCAAGGTGATGGTGATATCGGTGGCTTCGCTGTGACGGAGGGCATTGGAGACTGCCTCCTGGGCGATGCGATATAAATTCATCGAGATCACCGGTGAATCGATGAGCAGATCGACGCCCCCGGCTACTTTCACTGAAGTGCCGGTGAGTCGGCTCATCTTTTCGGCAAGATCAGTGAGTGAGGCCGACAGTCCGGTCCGGTCCACATGCACGGGGAAAATCCCGCGTGCGAGGTCTCGGGCTTCGATTATGGCATGGCGAATCGCCTCCTCTATCATCAGGGCATCGCTGGCCATGTCGTTATGGTGCACTGCCAGATCATCGGCAAGCGCCCGTGCCGCGCAGCCGATCGCGGCGAGCTCCTGACAGAGTCCGTCGTGTAGATCCTGACCGATGCGACGCTGTTCGTGCTCACTCACGCTGACGATGTCCAGCTCGAGTTGACGTTGTTCCTCCAGCATTCGGATACGCTCACCGTCAGCCTCCTGCTTTCTACGAACGGACATGACGGCGAAGACCACCACACTGAAGTAAAAGAAACGACTCAGCATCGCCCATACGTAACCGAGATTTGTTTCGTAGGGAGATCCCACCCGATTGGCAACGAGCCAGACGACTCCGCAAAATGCGGCGGTGGCCAGTCCCGCCAAACTGCCGAGCCGCCATCCCGCAATGACGATAGGCAAGGCATAGAAGATGAAGAGACTGAACTCCCAGCCAGTCGCATAGTCCAACCAACCGATAAGGAGACAGAAGAGGAGATTGAGGAGAAAAAGCAGCGGAAGCGGGATGGCCTGCAAGGCGCCACCGGCGAGTTTCAGAACCTGGCTCTGCGCCGTCGGAACAAATGGGGCGGACAGGGAGAAGGGGGACATCGTCCCGAGTATACAGCTTTTCCCTGCGCATTTCCCCAACAAAATAATCGCCACCGCATCAAGGGATCAGCCCCCTAGAAGCGCTACACGACGGTGAAGACCAGCGCGGTGAAGCGTGTTCGGTCGGCACTCGAGCAGAGGAAAGGAATGAGGAGAGGATTGGTGAAGTGGTGGAGACACGACCCCGGACCGCGCCGCGCAAAACGGGCGGAGCCAAACCTGAAACTTGAAACTTGAAGCCCGCCCCGACATCCCGATCATCGCGCCCCTTCTTCTCCCTTGAATCCCCGCCCAAACCCGTTTAAATCCCGGGACTTTACACTTCTTCTCCCTCCCCATGCCCGACGCTTATCTCTTTGATATTGGAAATGTCATCATCACCTTTGACTTCAGCAAGGCGGCTAGAAAACTAGCCGCCCACTCGGGGCTCGCGGCGGAACACGCCTTGCCACTCGTTGCTCCACTGACGGTAGATTTGGAACTCGGTCGGCTCACGCCTGACGAATTCATCAAGGCGGCTTCGGAGCTGATCGGATTCACGGGAGACGCTTCTTTTTTCCGGACCGCTTTTGAAGATATATTCGAACTGAATCTTCCCATGGTCGCATTCATCGAAGAGAGAAAGGCTGAGGGCAGCCCGCTGTACCTGCTTTCCAACACAAATGGTATTCACGCCCCGTTTTTCGAGGCGACTTACCCCGTTTTTGACCTCTTCGACGGACGGATCTATTCGCACGAGGTCAAGATGATGAAACCGGATCCCGAAATCTTCGAGGTCGCAATCAATCGTCTCAAAATCATCCCTGAACGCACGCTTTACATTGATGATCTCCCCGCAAATTGCGCTGCGGGCCGTGAGTCCGGGCTACTGGCAATCCCCTACTTTATCGGCCGTCACGACGACTTTCTCGAAGCGGTAGCGGCACTCGAACGTGGCTGAAAGCAACCTTTACAACTCGATGGTCGTCTTCGCTTTTCCCCCAGGCTCGACCGCCACTTCGGCGCGCCATTTTGACCAGGCCATGCCACCGATCTCGTGAAGGGCAACGGTGGTG
>JAGNMT010000546.1 GCA_017991025.1 Verrucomicrobiales bacterium | reverse complement strand
CCATTCATCCCCGTGGCAATAGTACGATAAAGATCGCGCGGGGAATCCCCTGATTTATGATGAGGTGCCGAGAGATTGGCGGGACGGATAGGCTGCTCCCAGGCATCGACCAGTTGAACGCCACCGGGACCGTCGCCCCTTCCGGCAACCCCGTGGCAGACGGCACAGAGTTCCCCAAAGCGAGTCCGGCCTTTGACGGCGTGCGACGAACGCTCTTCGACAGATGAGAACCACTCCGGAATCGCCGGGATCGTGAGAGGCACGGCGTGAAGCGTCTCGTCGCTCCAACTCCGGGAGAGATTCTGCAGGTAGATAATCAGCGCATCCACCTCGTCATCCAGCAAGTGCGAAAATACCGGCATGGCGGTTCCCGAGATCCCGCTCCGAATCGTGCGCCGGAGGTCGTCGTTGACGGGCAGTTTCCCGTACGGCGTCGTCCGGAATTTGAAGAGTCCGGTGCGGAAGTTGCGCGGCTTCACATCGAGTTCCGCAGCCCAGGGCCCGTTCCCCCGCCCTGTGGATCCATGACAGTCAACACAGTTCTTTTGGAAGACGTAGCGCCCTTTCATATAGAGGTGCAATTCCATACGTTTTTCATCCTCAGCGGAATCAGTACCTTCGCTTTGCGCAGGGGCGTGACTGAGAATACCGAAAAGAGCCATCAAGGAGACCGCAGCCGCAGCAACCCCGGGGAAAACCCGTCCACCCGCCGAATTTATCGATCCCCGTTTCAGATGCATCAGGGACCATCCTCCCATCGATCCGGAATTGGCGCCCCGCATTATCTGTCAAAAGATGGTATCGGATTGCTGCGGCAACAGAGCCCTAATCTGACTTTCGATCACAAACGAATCGGGAGATTTTTCCTTTTCATCCGCCAGCGGCAAAGCATAGACTTATCGCCATGATCGACCAAACACGCGAACACCTCCGTCTGCTTTCCATTTTCCATTATGTTACAGGCGGCATCGGCTATCTCTTTTCTCTCATCCCTATCATTCACCTGTCACTCGGATTGTTCTTCCTTTTCGCACCGGAGGATTTTTTCGAGACAGGAGTTCATCCCATGTTACCGACTGAGGTCTCGACTGAGGTCTCACCGGCTCCAGATCAGGCTCCGGTTCCCACCCTTAACCCGAACGCCATCTTTCCCGCCCGCCTTTTCGGCACGATTTTCACCGTCGTCGCTCTCGTAATCATCATCACCGGATTCACTCTCTCCACCTTGATCGTTATGGCGGGACGCCGCCTCGCTCAGCATCGCTCCCACACTTTCTGCCTGATCATTGGCGGCATCGAATGCCTGTTCATGCCCTTCGGCACAGTCCTCGGGGTCTTCACGATCATCACGCTGCTCAAGCCGGAGGCCCGACAACTCTTCGGTTTGCCGGAGCAGGGAGTTGCCACCCCCGCCTAGAAATCGATGTCCCCTTACCCGAACCATTCCGGTTCCGGCATCGCAAAGGGGCGGAATAGCTCCACGTTCCCGCTCGGTTCGTCATAAAACAGCGCCCGGTTCAGACCGAGATCCGACGCCTTGCCGGTGTCGATCAGACTCGCCGAATCGGCGGCACTCATCTGGAAAAGCACCTTCTTCTCGAACTCGCCCGCCGACTTGCGCCCGAGACAACGCGAGACACTGTTGTATGAGTCGAGTGAAATGACCACGTGATATCCCCAACCGGGCCCTTCACAGATCAAATCACGAAGGGAATCGGCCGGTTTTACCTCGGCCTCCGCATCGAGCGAATAACTGTAGTCCTCCTCATAACGGAGCTTTTTGTAACGTTGCAGATTTGGGATAAAAATGATCGTTGCACGCCCCGGATCGGGAGTCTCTCCTTCAGCGATCGATTTCATTTCCGCCGCGAACTGATTGAGAAGCGGGCCCATCTCATGAAGGGACGGGCACACAACACCTCCCACCGCTTCGACGGCACGGCGGAACGGAGAGACGGCCTCTACCTCGGAAAAACGGCCGTCGATGAGGACCAGGCGAATCCCGTCTCCGAACTGTGCCCGGAGAATCCGCAATCCGATGAGGACCATCGTGTCCACGACATCCTCCCGCTGCCCGACGACGAGCAGATTGCTCCCGCTCTGGCGGGCGAAGCTGACCTCGGTCGGTCCTTTGATCGCATTCGGTGCCCCGAGATAGAACCGGGGTATTTCCCGGGGCGCAAGGAGCTCCCCTCCGGAAATCAGCGCATTGATCAGGGCGTCGTCCGCCACATTCGCCGGCGCGTTGCCTTCAAACACGACCCGGCTCCGCACGGCCATCGCCCGCGTGCGCGCGAGTTGTTCGACTCCCTCGAGAAGACAGTCCCGTTCCCCTTCCCCCATCCAGACCACCTGAAAGGGTGAGTTCGCCTCGGCCGCGCCGGCACGATCGTTATAGATCCCCTCCCCCGGTCGCGTAAGCAAGCGCGGGGCCGGATTCGAGTCATCCATGATCAGATACGAGTCCGCTTCATTGCAGGCCAGCGCGATCCGCACCGTCATCTGTCCCAACGTGGCCCTCGCCAGGGTAAAGGCTCCTCCAAGAGTCTGAGACCCTAACACAGCATGAATCCCGAAGGCTCGTCCCTGCCTCACAATACGATCAAGTAGAACGGCGGCCTGCTGCGAGATCTGATCGTCCTCGGTAAAAAATTCCTGAAACTCATCAATGAGCAGGAGCGTCCTCGGCATCGCGAGCGCACCGGATCGACTGCGGTAGCCTGCGACATCCTGGACCCCGGCCGCACGAAACAGCTCCCCGCGATGTTTAAGCTCCTCATCAAGGCGTTGCAGGACACTGAGCCCGAACTCTCGATCGCTCTCGATCGCAATGACGCGGGCGTGGGGCAAATGATGATCCGCATAACATTTAAACTCAACCCCCTTCTTGAAGTCGATCAGATAGAATTCCACTTCATCAGGACTGCACCAGAGGGCGAGATTGCTCACGATGATATGGAAGAGAGTCGATTTGCCCGAACCCGTCTTCCCGGCTATGAGGGCATGCTGGCAGGTTCCTTTTCCGAGAGCGAGATATTGCAGTTTCGTCGCGCCGCTGCGACCGATCGGGACACGAAGCTCAGCCGCTGTTCCGAGAGACCATCGTTCGCTTTCTTTCGGAGCGATAAACGCGAAGGGCACCTCGATACGATTCGAATCGCGATTCGCCGCACCGAGCTTATGGACCCAGCGAACAAAGGCCTCCGACGGCGGCGGCGCGTAAAGGGTGATGGCCGAACCTTTCACCGGATTATCCTTGATCAGAAATCCATTCTCGGTCGAGCGCAGACAAAAACAG
>JAGNMT010000545.1 GCA_017991025.1 Verrucomicrobiales bacterium | reverse complement strand
ATTCCGAGGAGTTCGAGTTGGTCTAGCATACGGCCAACGTAACTGTCGAGGCGGGTGATCATCGCGGCCTGGCCTTTGTCGGGATCGGGCCAGCCCATCTTCGCGTAGGGGCCACAGTCCGGAACCTCGGCTCCGTCGCCGATCGGCTTGGTCCGCTCATTATTGGCATGGGGAATCACCGGACTCCAATAGAGAAAAAAGGGCTTGTCCTGATTCTTTGCGATAAATTTCAAAGCCTCGTCGGCAAAGAGATCGTCGGAAAAAATCACAGGATCTTCGGAATAACCACCCCCGTTCCCGCCGACCGCCGTGACGTAATTCGGCAGCTCGATCTTTGCCTCGTTCCGCCAGAGAAAGTCCGGAAAATGATTGTGCGCATGGTGCTGATTGAGGTAGCCGAAGAATTCGTCAAATCCCTGCTTCCCGGGAAGACCACTATCGGCCGCCCCGACATCGCCAAGGCCCCACTTGCCCACCAGAGCGGTCCGGTAGCCGGACTTCTGCAAAACCGTGGCAACCGTGACATCTTCGGGAGTCAGTGCCTGCGCGGCGGGGTTGGAGGAACCGGCGTTTCCACGCACACGGGTGTGGCCGTGATGAAGGCCTGTCATGAGCACCGAGCGGGAGGGCGCACAAACGGTGGCACCGGCATAAAAATGCGTGAAGCGAAGTCCCTCCGCCGCCATTCGGTCAATATGCGGGGTCTTGATGACTTTCTGACCGTAACATCCGAGATCCGCATAACCAAGATCATCGGCCATGATCCAGATAAGATTCGGGCGAGGGTCGGCGGCGGCCAACGGGATACTACCGCAAAGGAGCACAGAGAGCAGGAATAGACGGATCATTTGTTTCAGGGATTTTGCCAGGGGGCGGCTCCGCCACGCTGGATTCGGGCAGCGAGGGCTCCTCTGAGTTCATTGAAGACTTTCGGAGCCTTTGTGGCAAGATTTGTCGTCTCGCCCGGGTCATTTTTAAGGTTATACAGTTCGAGCGGGGAGTATGGATCATTCTGCAACAGCTTCCACTCGCCGCGAATGAGGGCCTCGTAGCTCTTGCCTCCATAGGCACCGCCCCCTTCCCGACGGACGAAGTAAAGATCACGCGGCGTCTCAATCGCCCCCCCACTCAGCACCGGGGCTAGACTGACGGAGTCGAGTTCATCAGGTTCCGTGGCGGTCACTCCGGCGAACTCAAGGAAAGTCGGAAAGAGATCAAACACCTGCCCTGCATAATCACTGCGCGAGCCCGCTTCGATATGACCTGGCCAGCGCGCCATAAAGGGAACACGGAATCCTCCATCGTAGTGGCTTTGCTTGCCATCACGCCACGGGTCGTTGTTCTGAGCATGAGGCAGGGAGCCTCCGTTGTCGGCGGTGAAAACGACGAGAGTGTTCTCCTTGATCCCGGTTTTCTCAAGCGTATCGAGAACCTGACCGATACAATCATCGAGGTGTTCGACGAAGGCAACATTCATCGCCCGCTTTTCATCCATCTCCGGAGAGCGCGCCTTCACCTTTGCGAGCCATTCGGCGGGCGGTTCAATCGGAAAATGCGGGGCGTTGTAGGCGAGGTAGAGGAAAAAAGGCTTCTCCTTCATTGCCGCTCTTTCAGTGAGATAGTCACCCGCCCACCGCGAAAAAAGTTCCGTGGCATGGCCTTCCGGTTCGATAATATCTCCGTTGTGACGCATGTAGTTGTTGCCTTCACGGAGGTGGGTCATGTAGCTGTCCATCATGTCGCCGAGAAAGCCATGAAAGTGATCAAAGCCTCTCTCATTGGGCGTGTTGGGTGACTCGAGGCCGAGATGCCACTTGCCGATGATGGCGGTGTCGTAACCGCCTTTCTTTAACTCGTCAGCAATCGTCGGAACTGCCGGATTGAAGTAGCCCTAGGAGTTTTGAGGCTGCGTGCGAATCACGCCGGGAACACCGACGCGGTCCTGATTCCGTCCGGTCAGAAGCGCGGCCCGGCTCGGCGAACACACCGTGCAGTTTGCCCGCATCGTCGTAAAGAGCATGCCCTCGGCTGCGAGGCCATCAATATTCGGCGTACGCACGTCCTTCGCCCCGTATGTGGAAACGTCGCCGTATCCCTGGTCATCGGTGTAAATGAGGAGGAAGTTTGGACGCTTAGCGTCGGCAGAGACGAGACCGGAGAGGACGCCCGCGATCAGGGAGATGAGGAACAGGTAACGTGTCATCGTGCTTGCTTCCCCTTGGGCTTGCCCTTGCCTTTACCCTTATTGCGAGGCGCCGCCTCCTCTTCAAGTGGTCCGGCCATGGGCGGAGTCTCAAAAAATTTCCCGTCGTCGATGAGTCGCGGATCGCCCGTTCGGGTGAGCTCGGCCATGAGTTCCTTTTCAAGATCCGCCTTCACTCCGGCATAAGCAGGATCTTCGGCAATATTTTTGGTTTCGTGAGGATCTTTTTGCAAATCATAAAGTTCGTATTTCGGACGTTTGCCATAAACCCAGTCGAAATGGGCTTTCCACTCCGGAGTATCGCGCACGCCAACGAGCCAGGCTTTCGTCGGTCCGGCGTCCTCATCGGGCAGGGTCACGCGGGTTTCGTTCTCGAGATCGTTCACTGAGGGACTGCCGCTGCTGTCGAGCAGGTAATGATCACCCAATGGGTATCGGTCAGGGCGAAAATTGATGATCAACACATGATTGGCCGTACGGATGGCACGTTGGGGATACGGTGAATAGTCGGACCTGGCATTCTCGACGTGACGCTCACGGCCCGTGAAGACACGCGTGCGCGTCTCATCAACGAGCCCCGACTTTTCCGATGTCAGCACCGGCCAGAGGCTGCGACCGGTCATCACTGCGGGCACCGGCAGTCCGGCCGCCTCGAGAAAGGTGGGAGCGAGATCGGTGAGACTCGCGAGGTCATCAACGACACGTCCTCCTTTCACGCCGGGCCCGGTGATCGAGAGAGCGACGTTGGTCCCGAATCCGTAGAGATTGCACTTTCCATGAGGGAATCCCGGCGCTCCGTGGTCACCACTGATGACGATAAGGGTATTCTCCCGCTCCCCGGTCTTTTCCAATTCATCGAGCAGCACTCCGATCCCCGCATCCCAGGCGGCGATCTCTCCGAAGTAGTCAGCGAGATCCTCCCTCACCTCCGGCACGTCAGGGAGAAAGGGAGGCATTTTCCCCTTCAGCGAATCGGGTTCAATCCCCCACAGTTTCTTCCCGCTGCCCTTGATCCACTTGCGATGGGTGTTGGTAGGACCGAACCAGTAGGAGAACGGTTTGCCCTCTCCCCTCGCATCGAGGAAGGCACGGAAATTGGCTCGCGACTCATCAAGAAG
>JAGNMT010000544.1 GCA_017991025.1 Verrucomicrobiales bacterium | reverse complement strand
CATATTCCGTGCTTGCTGATCCAGGCCTGTTGGAGCTATCATTCAGCCCATGTTTCGTTCCTTTCTCATCTGCCTGTCGCCATCTATACTCGCTTATAGCATCATGATTGTGGGCATGATGAGTGGTAGTAAATTCGGATCGTCAGATTGGATTAGTTTGGTGGTGATCCTGCTCGGTGCCGGAGCCGTGCTCTCGGGGGCGTGTGTCGGGCGGCATGTCTTTCGAAAGACCGGCGAACCGGTGTTTCTGAAGTGGTTTCTAGCGGTTCTGACGTTTCTTGGCGTCGGGGTGGTTTACTTCGTGATCGCGACAGCCGGGTGCTGCGGAATCGCGGTTGTGGGAGATTCATTTTAATGAAGCTTGCTCTGGTCAATCGATCCGGACAAACCCGGCTCAAGGGCACGACGAGTTTCTGCCATCAATGCCGCGAAAAAATTCCCGGTGAAGTGGTGAAACGTTCATCAGGAAAGTCGGACGAAGTCTGGCTCATCAAAGACTGTCCAGCCTGCGGAACGAGCGAGGTAAAAATCAGCTCGGATGCCCGATTTTACTGGCTTTCGCAGGGGCAGCGGGGAGTTGAACCTTCGGCCTGCGGGGCGGGTTGTGGTTGCGCAAGTCCGGCATCCGGGGACCGCATCGGATTCCTCGGCGGCAATGCGATGCGTCCGCTTACGGCGTCAAACCCCGTTGAAGTGATGTCAACCTGCCTCGCCCTCATTGAGATCGTCGATTCCTGTAATCTCGCCTGTCCGACCTGTTTCGCTGATTCGCCTCCGGGAGTCGGAGACAAGGTCGACGCGGTTCCTCTGGAGGAGCTGAAGACGCGGATTCAGGGCGTGATCGATCGAAAGGGAAAGATCGAGATTCTGCAACTGTCAGGAGGCGAACCGACCTTGCATCCGCAATTTTTTGACTTGATCCGCTGGTGTCAGGAGAACGCGGCGATTGATTATGTCCTGGTAAATTCCAACGGAGTCCGTCTCGCTCAGGATGAGTCTTTTGCCCGTGAGCTCGGTGAGCTGATACGATACGGACATTTTCAGTTTTATCTGCAATACGACGGTCCCGGTCGCGAGGCGGAGAAGAAATTGCGTGGTGCCAATCTCGGCGATCTGAAACTGCGGGCCGTCGAACGGGCCGGTCATCTTGGCATTCCGATGACTCTGGCGATGACAGTGATCCCGGAGAATCTTGATCATCTCTGGGAAACCGTCGAGTTCGGCTTGAAATTTGATCATGTCAGGGGCGTCGCCTTTCAGCCCATGTTCGGGAGCGGGAGAACCTACGGGGGAGCAGCAGGGGATCGCCAGCTTAATGCGGCTGACATCATTCTCGGTCTCGTCGAGCAGTCAAAGGGCGTCGCGAGCTTTGACGACTTTACCCCGCTGCCCTGCGGTGATCCGAATTGCGCGACGATAGGCTATTTGCTCAAGTTGGATGGGGAAATCCGCTCGATCAGTGATTTCGTTGATTTCGGAACGCTTCAGGGATTCCTCAGCGACCGGGTTCGCTACCGGCTCGAGGATCTCATCAAATGCGGTTGTGAATCCGAGCCGCTTGGCAAACTCCTTCACGAACTGGAACTCGACGAGCGGAACACTTTTCGGCTTTTTATCAAGCCGTTCATGGACGGCGATGACTGGGACGAAGACAGGATCGACCGTTGCTGCACCCATGTGATCAGGCCGGATGGGAAGCTCGATTCTTTCTGCCGCTATTATTTAAACGGCGGCGCGACCGCTTACCGCAAACCCTGATGGTCGATTGGGACGGGCAGATCGCATCCGGCTGGCTTTACGGAGTGATCACCTTTGCCGGGCTTATCATTGGCGGGACGTTCTGGGCCCGGCGTTTCCGCAGAACCCCGGAGTCTTTTTCGATCTTCGTGGGCGCGATCATAGGGGCCTATGCGGGTGCGAAGGTGCTTTTTCTCCTCGCGGAGTGGGAGCGGATCTTCAGTGATCCAAACTGGCTATGGCTCGCGTTGTCCGGCAAAACCATCGTCGGGGCGCTTCTCGGCGGTTATGCGGGGGTCGAGATTGCAAAAAGGCTGATCGGCCATCGCGAGGCAACGGGTGACTGGTTTGCCGTGGGAGTGCCCCTCGCGATTGCGGCGGGTCGGTTCGGGTGTCTGCGCTACGGGTGCTGCCAGGGAATGGTGTGCGAGAGCGGCATGCCTTTTGCAATGACTGGTGCCGATGGTCTCAGTCGCTGGCCCTCAGCGCCGCTGGAGCTGGGATTTAACCTGCTCTTTGTTGTCGCGATCCTGCCCCTCGTGCTACATCCCTGGAAGGTTAGTCCGCTTTTCAAGGGCCAACTCTTTCACTTCTATCTCGTTTCCTACGGCATCTTCCGCTTCTGGCACGAATTTCATCGCGATACGCCGCGGGTGATCGGCGACATTAGCGGCTACCATGTCGGCGCGCTATTTTTAGTGATGTTAGGATTTTCGAAGGGGGTGCAGCGATACCGGGAGAAGAACCCCGTAATTCTCAAATCCCCGAGAAAATGAGCCACCATGCGATACCGCAGGCGAGCGCGAAGAGCATGAGAAAGTGGAGCCCGTTGCGGCTGCGCTCCGCGTGGTAACGGCGCCGTTCGGCGTGAGAGAGTTGCTTCTTTTTGCCGTGGTGATTCGCCGTTTTATCAGGCGGAGGAAGAATATTATCCCGCTTCATCTCGGCGCGACGGGCGTCTGCGGCGATCTTCTTTGCAAGGAAAGTTTCAATTGCGCCGATTTGGGCATTGAGTTGATACGCTTTGTCTCCGAGGTCGCCCGCTTTTTTGCCGGGCTTCGTGGAAACGGCCTCCGGATTGAGCAGGTTCCATGTTTCTTTCTGTGACTTCGCCCGATTACGACGACGGCGGTTTTTCGGCTTGAAGGAAAAAAGGCTCATATAGAAAAGTGAATTGGAGACGGCTCAGCGGTTATCCGGCGCCGCACAGCGCCGGTAAGTTGGGAAGGCGGAGGTGATTCCGGCTACTTTAAAAGAAGAGGAACCCAATGAGCCCGACGACGGCGAACCCGACGAACGGAAGGGAGAAGGCAAATCCACTCTTGACCCAATACATAAAATCACCCCGGGAAGACGGGTTGCCCGGACTGGAGGTTCTCGCCGGGGAGGTCAACGCTTTGAAGATGCCTCCCTTTTTTCCGGGGTCATTGATCATGGGCAAGACGTTGTCGATCTCGTCTTCGGCCGCTTCAATGTAGCTGAGAGCACGCGCGAGCTCGGCTTTGCGGTCGGCGCGGCTCCACATTTCAGGGCGGAGGCCATTAATGTTCGAAAGATGGCTTTCAAGCCGTTCGTGCGCAGCGCTGCAGTCTTC
>JAGNMT010000543.1 GCA_017991025.1 Verrucomicrobiales bacterium | reverse complement strand
CACTGTCGAACTGGCATCGCTCGATCAGGCCGGAGGCGGCGTGATGACCGTCCAGGATCTCAACGGAGGGGATTTCGACAGCATCGTCTTCGCCGAGCGCCAGGCAAAGCAATGGCTCGCCGGTAGTAATGGTTTCCAGCGCACCCTCGACTTCGAAGCGCCCGATGACACGATGGCAGCGACTGAGCCTGTTCATCTCGTTTTGACTTACGAAAAAGACGGGACGATACGCTGTTTCCGCAACGGAGTTTCATGGGGTGAGCCAATCCGCAAAGCCGATCTCCATTCTTTTCAGCGCGGAAAGAGTATGGTGCTCTTCGGGCTCCGCCACGGCACTGCCGTGAGCGGAAACCGGGCCTTGCGGGGGCGTCTCCTCGAAGCCCGCCTTTACGATCGGGCCCTCAGTGAGAGCGAAGTGCACGCCGCCTTCTCCGGCGGGCCCTTGCCGGTGACGCGGAAGGACATCGATGCCGTCCTCAGCGACGACAGTCGTATCGAAGTGAAAAAACTGGAAGCCGCTATCGCCTTGCTCGAAGCCGAACAGAAAGAGCTGCGCCAGCTCGGATCAGATGCCCCCCTCGAAGAACGCCGCTGGCAGGATCTCGCGCTGGCGATTTTCAATCTGAAAGAATTCATCTACCTGCGCTGACGTCATGCAAAACCGTTTCATCTCCCGTCGCGAACTTCTCAGCCGGACCTCCACCGGATTTGGAATGGTGGCTCTGTCAGGACTCCTCGCAAGCCGTCGGCTCTCGGGTTCGGAATCCGTGGAAAGACCGCCGGACCCTCACTTCCGGCCAAAAGCGAAGCGCGTCATCTTCTGCTATATGTCCGGCGGGGTCTCGCACCTCGACACCTTTGATCCCAAGCCGAAACTGCGTGATCTCCACGGCAAGCCGATGCCCGTGAAAGTCGAGCGAACCCAGTTCAATAACAACGGCAACATCTTCGGAAGTCCTTTTGACTTCAGTCCCGGCGGCAAAAGCGGCATTCCGATCTCCGATCTTTTTCCCTATCTCAGGAAACACTGCGCCGACGACCTCGCCGTCGTGCGCTCGATGACGAGCCCGGTCAACGAGCATGCCCAGGGGAACTTCTTTTTTCACACCGGGTTCCCCTTCATCGGTCATCCCGGAGTCGGGGCATGGACGAGCTACGGACTCGGCACAGAGAACAGCAATCTTCCCGGCTACGTTGTCCTCAAGAGTGGTGAAGCCGAGACTCCGCACGGAGGAGTCGGGCAATGGAGCAGCGGCTTCCTTCCGGCTCAGCACCAGGCTTCGGTCATTCAGATTGATGCGAACGATCCGGTCCCTAACATACGCCCTCAAGAACGTGACACGACTCAGCGGACAAGACTGGACTTCATCCGCACGGTCGATCGCGAGTTCGCCGATTCAGTCCGTCAGCCTGCTCAGGTGGAGGCCGCGATCCGTAATTATGAAACCGCCTACCGCATGCAATCAGCCGTGCCCGAGCTCTGCGACATCAGCGGAGAGACGGAGGCGACGAAGCGGCTTTACGGATTCGAATCGACCAATCCGATGACGCGCGCTTATGCCCGGCAAGCGCTACTTTCGCGTCGTCTCGTCGAGCGTGGCGTGCGTTTTATCGAGCTGACCTGTCTCCCGCAAACCCCCGGCGGTGGTCAGGGGCCGAATCCCTGGGATCAGCATGGCGGTCTTGAGAAGGGCCATCGAAACATGGCGAATCAGGTCGACCAGCCCATTGCGGGGCTGCTCATGGATCTGAAGCAGCGCGGCCTCCTCGACGATACGCTCGTGATCTGGGCCGGAGAATTCGGCCGCACCCCTTTTTCCCAGGGCAGCGACGGACGCGATCACAATCCCTTCGGATTCAGTATCTGGCTCGCCGGTGGAGGCACTCGCGGCGGCACGATCTATGGGGAGACCGACGAGTTCGGCTATCATGTCGTGGATCGCAAAACGAGCGTCTTTGATCTCTGGGCGACCGTGTTGTTTCTCATGGGGATTGATCATAAGAGGCTCACCTTTCGCTATGCGGGGCGGGACGTGCGCCTGACGGATGTGCACGGTGAAGTGTGGCATGATTTGATCGGGTAGAACTCAACGGTTCGCAATGAGGCTGGAGTGATGAAATCGGCCCACCGCCAGCGACGTGGTGGATCGGTGAGGAGCCGGTCTGGAGTACTCCGGAACTCGATTTCGGTGATGGCCGGATCCTTGCCCTCAATGTCGGCGATCCGTTGCCGGTGGATGTTTTCCCTGTCTTCGCGCGCCACTGAGCGCGAGATCCCCCCACAAACGATTTTCCTGCCCGGATTCGAAATGACAACCGGGGAGCTCGCCTCGATATGCCCAGTCCTCCCGGGTTTTCAATAATTCCTGTCCGAAATGGTTGACCACAGCGCGTATTTCGGGGACGATTCAGGAGAAAGAGCCTTTCCAGCCCCTTCCTACCCCCGAACCCCCTCTATCCCGGGCCTTCCGGTGGGGCGGGTGCAATCGAAGCGAAGCGGAACCGAAGGTAGCCGGAATGGAATGAAGGCAAATGGACAATCGAGAAAATAGAGACGGGTGCAGCAAGGCACTCGTAGCACAGTGAAGATGGACGGAGTGAAACGAAGTCAACCGAAGCGTCCAAAACGCAGTGAAGTCAAAAAGGGTGAAAAAGCAATTCCCTATCAGTTAATCGCCATGAAACCGAAACTCGTCCTCCTCGCCGCCACCCTCGCCTGCGCCGCTCCGGCCTTCGCTCAATCGCAGGACACCGAACTCAAGGTCCAGCGCCACACCTACGACCGCGAAGAAAAGCCCGACCGCGCCAACAACGTGAATGAGGTGACGCGCGGCCTGAGTTTCACCGTGAAAAACACCGGACGCGAGACGGCCGCCGAGGGCGAAGTCGAGTAGGCCATCCTCGTCTTGCAGCCCGCGATGGCGAAAAATCGCCTGAGCTCGGGCAAGGAACCTCTGCCGGCGCTCGAGTTCGGCAAGTCGGCCTCTTTCAAAGTCGGCTCGGTGCCGATGCAGGAGGCCGGGGCCAACCGCCAGGACATGGAATACCAGGTCGTCGTCCGCCGCGGCGGGGTCGAGGTCGCGAGGGTCGAAAGCACCGCCTCCTTCGACGAGTTGGCGGCGTCGGCTAATGTTTCAAAGAAAAAGGGCAAGGCGAAGAAGAAGGGCTGAACCGCCGCATCCTTAGAACCTAAGAGATTCGAAGAAACCTTGTTACCAATTCGTGTCCGCCTGTCAGGACTCGGCGTGGGCGATCCATCCGCCCGCCCCATCACCTCTCTCTGATCGCACGATGACTGCCATTCATCGAACCCCCTCTATCCCCGGGCCTCCGGT
>JAGNMT010000542.1 GCA_017991025.1 Verrucomicrobiales bacterium | reverse complement strand
CCTTCATTTGCACACCGAATACTCCCTCCTCGACGGGGCGGTGCGGATCAAGGACCTGATGAAAAAGGCGGAGCGCTGCAAGATGCCGGCGGTGGCGATGACGGATCATGGCAACATTTTCGGGGCGATCGATTTCTACCAGCAGGCCAAAAAGGCGGGGATCAAGCCTATCATCGGCTGCGAGGCCTACCTCACGCCGCCGGGAGTCGCCCTGACCGACAAAAAAGCCGAGCCCATCGCGGTCGGAAGCAAGGCGAAGCGGAAACGCAATTCCCATATCACCCTGCTCGCCGCGACGAATGTCGGCTACGCGAATCTCATGAAGCTGACCAGCCTCGGTCACCTTGAGGGCATGTACTACAAACCCCGCATCGACAAAGAAGCCCTCGCCGCGCACGCCGAGGGGCTCATTTGTCTGAGCGGCTGCATCAACGGAGAGGTGAATCAATTCATCCAGAACGAAGACCTCGACGGGGCTCGGAAGAGCCTCGGGGAATTCGTCGACATCTTCGGCAAAGATCGCTTTTTCCTCGAAGTTCACGACCATGGCTTTGCCGAGCAGTCCACCTGCACGCGGCAAATGCGGGAGTTCGGAAGAGAATTCGGGCTCGGCCTCGTCGCGGCGAATGATGTGCATTTTCTCAATCAGGCCGACCACGACGCGCACGACGTCATGATCTGCATCGGGACCGGATCCCTCCTCATGGACGAGAACCGGATGAAATATTCCCCCGAAGTCTATTTCAAAACCACGAACGAGATGGTCAAGCTCTTCAAAGAGCTCCCCGACGCGATCGCGAATACCCTGCGCATCGCCGAGATGTGTAATGTGGAGATACACCTTGATTCCACGAGTTCGGAGAAGTACCCGCAATTCGAGTCGCCCGACGGCAGTCCGCGCGAGGCCTACTTTCGCAAAGTCTGCTTCGAAGGCCTTTCCTGGCGCTACGGCGAGCGGGCCGGCACAGACGAAGAGCTGCGAACCCGCCTCGACTACGAAATCGGCGTTATGGAGAAAATGGGCTTCGTCTCCTACTTCCTCATCACCTGGGATTTCGTGAAATGGGCCAAGGACAACGGCGTGCCGGTCGGGCCGGGACGGGGATCGGCGGCGGGGTCGCTCGTCGCCTACGTCCTTGGTATTACCGACCTGTGTCCGTTGCGCTTCGGGCTCATTTTTGAACGATTCCTGAATCCCGAGCGGGTTTCACCGCCGGATATCGATATCGACTTCTGCCAGACCCGGCGGCCCGAGGTGATCGACTATGTGCGGCAGAAATACGGCGAACGCGCCGTCTCCCACATCGTCACCTTCGGTACTCTCGGGGCAAAAAGCGTTGTCCGTGACGTTGGTCGTGTCATGGGCTTGAGCTACAGCGAGGGAGACCGCGTCGCGAAGATGATTCCGACCGAACTCAATATCACCCTAGCCGATGCAAAAAAGAAAAATCCCGAGCTGAGGGATGAAATCGAGAACAATCCGAGCATTGCCGAACTCTGGCGCTACTCGACTTTCCTCGAAGGCCTCACCCGGGGCACCGGCATCCATGCGGCGGGTATCGTCATCGGTGACAAAGAACTGACCAACTACGTTCCACTGATCCGGGGCAAAGAGGGCGAAGTCGTGACCCAGTTCGCGATGAGTCCTCTCACCGAGCTCGGAATGCTGAAGATGGATTTTCTCGGTCTGAAGACCCTGACAGTGATCCAGGATGCCGTCGATCTCATCCGCCTGCACACCCCGGACTACGTCCTCGACAACGAGAGCTTCGACGACAAGGCCACGTTCGAACTGCTCAACCGCGGCGAGACGACCGCTGTCTTCCAGTTGGAATCCGGTGGTATGATGAGTCTCTGCCGCCAGTTCGACGTGACGCGAATCGAGGACATCATCGCCCTCATCGCGCTCTACCGCCCGGGTCCGATGGACCTCATTCCCGACTTCATCGAACGGAAAAAGGGAAAGAAGAAAGTCCAGTATCTGCACCCCCTCCTCGAGGAGGCGAGCAAGGAGACCTACGGCATTCTCATCTATCAGGAGCAGGTCCAGCGCGCCGCAAACCTGCTCGCCGGGTATTCTCTCGGTGAGGCCGACCTTCTCCGCCGCGCCATGGGTAAAAAGGATCTCTCGAAGATGATCCAGCAACGGAAAAACTTTGTCGACGGCTGCAAAAGGGTCAACAACATCCCCGAGAAGCAGGCGAACGATATCTTCGATTTGCTGGAGAAATTTGCGGGCTACGGCTTCAACAAATCCCACTCGGCCGCCTACGGGCTCATCAGTTATCAGACCGCCTACCTCAAGGCCAACTACCCCGTCGAGTTTATGGCCGCGGTCTTGAGCAACGAGATCAACAACACGGAAAAGATTTCAACTTTCGTCGCCGAATGTCAGCGCATGGGGATTCCCATTCTCGCGCCCGACGTGAACCGCAGCATGCTGAAGTTCGCTCCCGAGAGGCAGGACTCGGGGCAAAAAGCGATCCGCTTCGGCCTTGCCGGAATCAAGAACGTCGGGGAGGCCGCGATGGCCATGGTCGAGCGTGAGCGCACGGCGCACGGCGAATTCAAGTCACTGGAGGACTTTGCGGGCCGCCTCGACACCAAGTCGGTGAACCGGAAGATTCTCGAAAACCTCATCAAGGCGGGCGCCTTTGACTTTACGATGGAGCGTCGCGACGAGATGTTCTCGCGGGTCGGGCAGATCATTGCCGGATCAAGCGCCGCCCAGAAGGATCGGGCGACGGGGCAGACGTCCCTCTTCGACATGAACGAGCTCATGTCCGCCGCCGCCGTGCCTGACATCATCGAGGAGGATCGCGTCGTCTGGAACCAGCGGGAGTACCTCACCCACGAGAAAGAACTGCTCGGCTTTTATGTGACCGGCCATCCTCTCGACGAGTATCGGGGTATCATCGAAAAGGGGAAGTTTTCCACCATCGCCGAGCTGCCGCAAATGAAGGCCGGCAAAAAGCCGGAGCGCTTTGCAGGGATCATCGGGGAAGTCACTGTGAAATATACCAAACGGGAGAGCAAGCCCTTCGCGATTCTCATCTTCGAAGACTTCACCGGCATCACCGAGGTCATGGTCTGGAACGAGACCTATCAAAAGAGCAACCCGCTCCTCGTCAAAGGCAACGTCATCGAGATCAAAGCGAAAATCGAGCAGGACACGCGCACTGAGACGAACCGTCTCATGGCCGACGAGATAAAGGCGATCGAATATGATCCCGAGGCGGTCCTTCGGTCCGTGACGCCTCTAAGAAATGGTGTTTCAACAGGGTCAGGTCAGGCACCCAACCCTGTTAGACCGACTCCCGCGGCCAATGGTAACGGG